>CAYMTH010000319.1:0-6493 GCA_964393235.1 uncultured Solibacteraceae bacterium
TGGGGGACGTTGGGTTGGGGCGGGGGGGTTAGAGGCCGAGTCGGGCCTTTAGGGCGGTGACGCGGTCGCGGGCGACTTGGAGCTCTGTTCGCTTGGGGTCCTTCAGGCGGACCAGGAGACGGCCGGCGAAAAAGCCGTGGAGCTCGTGAACGTAGGGGAGATGGACTAACGTCGAACGGTGGATGCGGAGCCAGCGGTCCGGGTCGAGCCGGGACTCGAGATCGGAGATCGACGCGTCGATGATGTGCGACTTGCCGGCCAGCGTGGCCGCGAAGGTCAGCTTGGCGTCGGCGTAGAAGTGGGTCACTTGGTCGAGCTCGACGAACTCGACACGGTCGCCAGTGCGGGAGGGGAGGCGGGTTGGGTACTTGAGGACCGATTGGACCGCGGCGCGGAGGTCGGGGCGGGGCTCGGCGCCGGCGCGGATACGGACGAGTTTGTCGAGGGCGCGGTGGAGGCCGGCGGGTTCGACGGGCTTGAGGAGATAGTCGATGGAATGGACTTCGAAGGCGCGGAGGGCGTAGCGGTCAAAGGCCGTGGTGAAGACGATGTAGGGGTGGACTTCGATCGCCTCGAGGAGCTCGAAGCCGGAGCGGCCGGGCATTTCGATGTCGAGGAAAAGAACATCGGTTTGGTTGGACTGGAGCCAGGCGAGGGCGTCGTCGGGGTCGGTGGCGGAGCCGGCGATTTCGACGCGGCCGGTCTGGCGGAGAAGGCGGAGGAGGCGGTCGACGGCGAGGGGCTCGTCGTCGAGGACAAAGGCGCGGATGGGGGTCATGCGGGGAGTTCCATGCGAACGGCAGAGGCTTCAAAGACGAGGCGGGCGCGATGGGGGAAGAGCGCGGCGAGGCGGGACTGGAGGATGTCGAGGCCATGGCCGGGGGCGAGTTGGGCAGGGGAGACGCCGGGGCCGCCGTCGTGGACGGAGAGGGATAGAGTTTCGGCGGCGGCGGTGGCGGTGACGCGGATTTCGCCGCCGTGGCGGGACTTGGCGATGACGTGTTTGACGGAGTTTTCGACCAGGGTCTGGAGGGAGAGGGGCGGGACGGAGAGGGGGTGGAGCGCGGGGTCGACGTCGATGGTGAAGGATAGGCGGGAGCCGAAACGGGTCTGTTCGATGTCGAGGTAGTCGCGGACGATTTTGAGTTCCTGGTGGAGGGGGACGAGGGGGGTCTGGGAAGAGTCGAGGGAGAAGCGGAGGAGGGCGCAGAGGCGCTGGAGTTGCTCGTCGGCTTTGGCGGGGTCGGAATGGATGAGGGAAGAAATGGAGTTGAGGGTGTTGAAGAGGAAGTGGGGGTGGATGCGGGACTCGAGAGAGGCGAGGCGGGCTTCGGTGGCGAGCTTGAGGGCGCGTTCGCGTTCGAGCTCGGCGTGTTCGTATTTGGCGCGCCAGTACTCATACGTCATGAGGGCGAGGCCGAAGGTGCAGGTAATGAAGGCGGCAAACTGGAGGTTGTAAAAGAAAGATCGCCAGTAGTCGCGGCCGCGGAGGAGGCCGGAGTGCCAGAGGAGGGTGTGGCCGAGGAGGGTGCCGCAGGCGACGGCGAGGAGCATGGAGCCGAGGCGGACGGTCCAGGTGACGGCGCGGGAGCGGCCGTTGGCGAGGGGCCAGACCCATTGCGTGGCGGCGCTGGCGAAGACGGAGATGGAGACGGTATAGACGAGAGAGACGAGTAGGCCGGTGAAGGCGTTGGCGCCGCGGATGCCGCCCGAGAGCCAGACGGAGACGCCGAACGCCGCGATGGCGATGGCGCCAATCGCGGCGAGAGAGCGGCGGGAGGTGACGGAGTAGGGCACTGTCTTAATTCTCGAACGCCTTGGGGCTTCCGGTGTGGCAGCCGACGCAGCGGCCGTCGGCGGGGGCGAGTTTGCCGGTGGCGAGGGCGCGGTCGGCCTTGGCGGCCCAGGGGGTGTTGGGGAGCTTTTCCTTGATCAGCTTGAAGAATTCGGCGGCGCGTTCGGCCTTGCCGAGGCGGGCGTTGCCGTCGGCGATGCCGAGCCAGAGTTCGCCGATGCCGTGCTGGGAGAAGCGGGGGAGGTCGTTTTTCTGGAGCTCCCAGGAGGCTTCGAAATCAGAGAGACCTTTTTCGAGGAGGGGCTGGGCCATCTGCGTCGGCATGGCGCGGGAGGCGGCGAGGTAGGCGGAGCCGCGGGGGATGCGGACGCCGATGTTGCGCGGGGCGAGTTCGACGGCGCGGTCCATCATGGCGGTTCCTTTATTCATCATGTCCATGGCGGCCTGCATGTCGCCGGAGCGGAACTTTTCGCCGGACTGGAAGAAGACGCCGCCGCCGTGCCAGACGAGGGCTTCGGGGTGGGCGGGGTCGGCTTTGAGGGTGGCCTCGGAGATGGTCATGGCCTTTTCGAGCGACTCGCGGGAGCCGGCGAAACCGGCGAAGTAGAGGTCGCGGACTTTGTGGTCGAAGCGGAGGGGCTCGGCGGCGAGGGTAAGGGTGAGGAGAAGCAGGGCGCGTTTCATGATTCGAGTGTGCGGGAGGGGGGGCGGCGGGGTCACGGGGAAACGGACGAGGCGGGGAGAGAGGGCGACGAACGGTGCGAAAACGGCGACGGGCCGTGTACACTGACCTCTTGGCTACGATACGGCAATGGACCCCGGCGGTCGCGATGATGCTGGTTTCGCTGATCAGCTATATCGACCGGAACACGCTGGCGCTGCTGGCGCCGACGATGCTGGCGGAGCTGCATTTAAGCGGGGAGCAGTACGGGTGGGTGGTGTCGGGATTCAGCGTGGCGTACATGCTGGGGAACCTGGCGTGGGGGCGGTGGATCGACTCGTTCGGGCTGCGGGTGGCGATGACGGCGGCGGTAGGTTTCTGGAGCATTTCGTCGACGAGCCACGCGTGGGCGGCAGGGTTTGCGACGCTATTCGCGGCGCGGACGGCGCTGGGGTTCGGCGAGGGCGCGACGTTCCCGGGCGGGCTGCGGACGGTGGTGCAGACGCTGCCGCCGGTGGCGCGGGCGCGGGGCGTGGCGGTGGCTTATTCGGGAGGCGCGCTGGGGGCGGTGGTGACGCCGCTGATCATGACGCCGGTGTACCAGGCGTGGGGGTGGCGGGGGGCGTTCTGGTTCACGGGGCTGATCGGGGTGTTGTGGATCGCGATGTGGCAGGTGCTGAGCCGGCGGCCGGAGTTGCGGACGAAGGCGGAGCCGGCGGCGGTGGAGGGCGGCGAGGCGGCAGGGCGGCCATCGTGGCGGAACCGGAAGTTCTGGGCGTTTGCGTGTTCGTACGCGTTCGGATCGCTGCCGCTGGGGTTCGTGCTTTATTACGCGCCGCTGTATCTGAAGGTGCTGGGAAAGTCGCAGGTGGAGTTGGGGAAGTTACTGTGGATTCCGCCGTTGGGCTGGGAGGTGGGCTATTACGTTTGGGGATGGTTCACGGACCGGACGGTGGCGAAGCGGGGGTTCACGGTATCGACTTACCGGTGGCTGTTCACGGTGCTGATGGTGTTGTCGCTGCCGCTGGCGGCGGTGCCGTACACGACGTCGTTTCCGCTGGCGATGTTCGAGATGTTCTTTGCGATGTTCATCGCGGCGGGGTTCATTATCGGGACGGTTTCGTATGCGACGACGGCGTTCGGGCTGCGGGATTCGGCGTTTTTGGCGGGGCTGGGAGCGGGGTCGTGGTCGGCGCTGGTGGCGGTGATCATGCCGGTGGCGGGGAGGCTGTTCGACGAGAAGGCGTACGGAGCGGCGTTCTTGCTGGCGGCGGTATTTCCCGTGGCGGGATGGGCGATCTGGATGGGGTTGAACCGGGAGCGGCCTGTTACTCTGGAAGGGCATGCTAGACGCTGACCAGATCGTATTCGGGCTGATGTGGTTCGTCGTGTTTTTGTTTTCGACGGTTTGCCACGAGGCGGCGCACGCGTGGGCGGCGATGCGGGGCGGAGACAAGACGGCGTATCACGGGGGGCAGGTTTCGCTGGATCCGCTGCCACACATTCAGCGGGAGCCGTTCGGGATGCTGATCATGCCGTGGGCCTCCTATTTTTTCAACGGCTGGATGATGGGCTGGGCGAGCGCGCCGTATGACCCTTACTGGGCGCGGATGTATCCGAAGCGGGCGGCGTGGATGTCTCTGGCAGGGCCGATGGCGAACTTTGCGCTGGCGGTGATCGCGGGGCTGTCGATCCGGATCGGCCGGGGGATGGGGTTCTTTCAAGTGGGGGACGGGCTGCTGGCGAACTCGGGCGACGCGGTGTTGACGTTGTTGGGAATCGCGTTTTTCCTGAACATTCTGCTGGGAACGTTCAATCTGCTGCCGCTGCCGCCGCTGGACGGATTCACGGCGATCGGGATATTTCTGCCGGAGAAGACGGCGGCGAAGCTGGAGGAGTTCCGGCAGACGGCGGGGATGTTTCAGATTGTCGGGTTGATTGTGGCGTGGCAGGTGGGCGGGTATTTCTTCGGGCCGGTGTACGCGATCGCGAGCGCGATCCTGCTGGGCCGTTGACCGGGTACCCCTTGACAGGGTATTTTCCTTGCTACTATGTAGGTGTCTTTGCCTGCCTCCGTTTCGCCCTTCCGTGATCTTCGGTAGCTATCGCTCTTTCCGCTCGGTTCAGGTCCCATTCGAGAAGTTCGCCAAAGACAAACAGTTC
The DNA here is from genome assembly GCA_964393235.1 of uncultured Solibacteraceae bacterium. Classification (GTDB taxonomy): domain Bacteria; phylum Acidobacteriota; class Terriglobia; order Bryobacterales; family Bryobacteraceae. Next base: position 4,620 of record CAYMTH010000319.1, read on the forward strand.
GCATAGCTAAAGGAAATCACGTTATGACCAATATCTTTGTCGGGAATCTCAGCTTCCGGACGACGCAGGAGGAGATCCACCAGGTCTTCGCCAACTATGGCGCCGTGGAACGGGTGAATCTCGTCACGGACCGCGACTCGGGGCAGTCCCGGGGTTTCGCGTTTGTCGAAATGACGAATGCCAATGAAGCCGAGGCGGCGATCAACGCGCTGAACGGTACGGAATTTCACGGGCGCAACATCAATGTGAATGTGGCGCGTCCGAAGCCGGCCGGCGGTGGCGGCGGCGGGTTCGGCGGTGGCCGTGGCGGCGGTCGCGGCGGGAACCGCGGCGGCGGCGGCGGGCGCTGGTAAGCAACGCTCGTCCAAACGGAACGACAGAAACGCCGGGCTTCTCGCCCGGCGTTTTGTTTTTTAGAAGCGCAGGTACCAGCCCTTGCGATGGAGGCCCCAGGCGGCGAGATACATGAGGCCGACAAACATCAGGGCATAGAGCAGAGACGCGATGTAGGGCGGGGCGGCGGCCTGGAAGACGGAGTAAATGGCGGGCTTGATGCCGAGTAAGTTGACGAGGCGGGCGGTGAGGCCGGCGAGGACGTAGACGGCGATGGCGTTCATGCCGTAGATGGAGAGCCAGCGGGTGCCGCGCTGGAAGCCGCAGACGTCGATCAACCAATAGAACGACCCGAAGCAGAGGGCGGCGAGGCCGGAGGTGAAGACGGCGTAGGCGGGGGTCCAGATCTGCTTGTTGATGGGCATGAAGAGATCGAGGAACGTGCCGCAGAAGGCGACGACGGCGCCGAGGACCATAATCCAGGAGGTCTTGTCGGCGGGAGTGAGGTCCTGCTTGCGGAGGAGGGCGCCGGTGAGGGCCCCGAACAGGACGTTGGCGATGGCGGGGAGGGTAGAGACGACGCCTTCGGGATCCCAGACCTTGGTGCGGGAGTACATGTGGCCGGAGAGGAGCATTTCGTCGACCCACTGGGCGAAGTTGCCGACGGGCTGGAGGACGCCCGGGCCGTAGCCGGGGACGGGGACGAGGGTCATGCACATCCAGTAGACGGTGCAGAGGGCGACGATGGCGGCGAGCTGGCCGCGCCATTTGGTGTAGAGAAAGATGACGGAGCCGGCGAGGTAGCAGAGGGCGATACGTTGCAGGACGCCGGGGATGCGGATGGTGGCGAGGTCGTAGCGGGGGAAGCCGTTGAGGAGGAGGCCGAGGAGGAAGATGAGGGCGGCGCGGCGGAGGGCGTGGAGGAGGAGTTTGGACTTGTCGGCGCCTTCCTCGACGCGGCGGGCGTAGGAGAAGGTCATGGCGATGCCGACCATCCAGAGGAAGAAGGGGAAGACGAGGTCAGTGAACGTCCAGCCGTGCCATTCGGCGTGGAGGAGAGGGGCGAAGGTGGTGCGTCCGTCGCCGGGGTTATTGACGAGCATCATGGCGGCGATGGTGGCGCCGCGGAAGGCGTCGAGGGACACCAGCCGTTTGGTGTAAACGGATACAATATTTCCCAAGTGATGAAATCCCTTCGAATCGTATTTGGGCTTTTGCTACCGCTGACTGCCGCTTTTGGGCAGGATAACAATGACCGGCACGCGATAGGGGTGCGGGCAGCAAAAATAATCGCGACGAACTGCGTGGGTTGCCACGGCGCGCCGCTGAAAAACGCAGGTTTGGACCTGCGGAAGCGGGAGACGATTCTGAAGGGCGGCGAGCGCGGGGCGGCGGTGTCGCCGGGGAACGCGGAGTTGAGCCGGATCTACCGGCAGGTGGCGCATCTCGACGGGCCGCACATGCCGCCGGGGAAGAAACTCAGCGATGAGGAGATCCAGACGCTGAAGCTGTGGATCGACCGGGGCGTGCCGTACGAGGAC
>CAYMTH010000320.1:0-6452 GCA_964393235.1 uncultured Solibacteraceae bacterium
AAGACGCCCGACCCGATGGGCGGCAAAATCATCCGCGACTCGGCCGGCCGCGCCACCGGCGTGTTGATCGACCGCGCCCAGGGCCTCGTCGGCGCGAAGATCCCCGACGCGACCGACGACGAGATCCTCGCCCGCCTCCGCGCCGCCGCCCGCGAGTGCGCCCGCCTCGGCCTGACCACCGTGCACGACGCCGGCATCGGCGAACAGGAGTTGCGCGCCTACCGCAAGCTGCTGGCCGCCGGCCAACTGCCCGTCCGCATCTACGCCATGATCGGCGGCGAGGGCCGCATGTGGTCGCGCTTCCTCGAAACCGGGCCGGAGATCCACGAACGGCTCACCGTGCGCAGCATCAAGCTGATGGCCGACGGCGCCATGGGCTCCCGCGGCGCGGCCTTCTGGCAGCCCTACGCCGACGATCCCGGCAACTCCGGCCTGATGATTCTGAAGCAGGAGACCGTCGAGCGCGTCGCCCGCCAGGCCGCCGAAAAAGGGTTCCAGGTGAACACGCACGCCATCGGCGACCGCGCCAACCGCATGGTGCTCGACGCCTACGGCAAGGTGCTCGGCGAGGGCAACAAGAAGCGGTTCCGCGTAGAGCACGCGCAGGCCATTTCCCTGCCCGACTTCGCGCTGTTCCGCAAATACGGCGTGATCGCCTCTATGCAATCGACCCACGCGACGTCGGACATGCGCTGGGCGATGGCGCGCCTCGGCCCCGACCGGATCGCCGGCGCCTATGCGCAGAAGCGGATGCTCAACGCCGGCGTCGTGGTCGCCAATGGCAGCGATTTCCCGGTGGAAGAGCCCAACCCGCTGCTCGGCTTCTACGCCGCCGTCAGCCGGCAGGACGTGACCGGCGCGCCGGCCGGCGGCTGGCGTCCGGAGGAGCGGTTCACGCGCGAAGAGGCGCTGCGCAGCTGGACGTGGGCCGGGGCGTGGGCGGCGTTCGAAGAGGATTGGAAAGGTACGCTCGAGACCGGCAAAATCGCCGATTTCGTGGTGCTTTCCGGCGACATTATGACCCTCCCGCTGACGGATCTGCCGAAGGTGAAAGTGCGGCAGACGTTCGTGGCGGGCCGCGCGGTGTTCAGCGACCGATGAGAGCCTGGCTTCTTCTGCTGGCCCTGACGGCGGCCGCCGAGCCCCACCGCGTGACGCTGGTGCAGGAACTCGTGCGGCTGGACGCGATGGAACGCAAGACCGTCGTGCTGTTCCCGCTCGAACAGCAGGGCGGGCAGATCGAGGTGAAGTTCGCCTCCAAGCGCGGGGGCGAGGGCGTCCGCGTGGCTGTCTACGAACGCGGCGCGCGCGAACCGCTCGCGTCGACCAAGTACGAGCTCGACGGCGAACTGCGCACTCCGCTCGCCCGCCAGCACGAGTACCGCGTGGAAGTGGAAAACCTCCGCCAGCGCCTCGGCCACGCGCTCGTCGACCTCGAAGTCACGCTGGTCTTCGGCGGCCGCATCGAACCCGCCCCGCCCGACGCCGCGCGCCACCTCGACCCGGCACGCCGCCGCTACACCATCGCCCCCAGCCTCGGCCTTTTCGGCCTCATTCTGGCCTATTCCGCCATCAAGCTCACGCCGCCGGTGCTCGAACGCCTGCGCGGCCAACGGTAACCACCCATGGACATCCGCCCCTACGCCCCCGCCGATCGCGACGCCTGCCTTGCCGTCTTCGACTCGCTGTTCACTACCGACGCCGGCCGCGACGCCTTTGCCGCCCGGCTCGACGCCCCCGCCCCGTTCTTCGTCGCCGAGCACGACGGCCGCATCATCGGCTGCGGCGGCTTCTCGGTCGCCGGCAACGCCGCGCGGCTCGAGTGGGGCATGGTGCACCGGGACTGGCAGCGGCAGGGGCTCGGCCGTTTTCTGCTTTTCTTCCGCATGAAGGCGATCGGCCAGGCCGGCGCCATTGAGATGGTGACGGCGGAAGCGCCGCGCGCGTACGCGGACTTCTACCTGAAGCAGGGGTTCCGGGAATCGGGCGGCGACGCCACCCGGGTGTTGCTGGCCAAACGGCTGGCGGTTTGCGCCTGAAGGAGGGGTTATGCCCGAACTGACGCTCCACGTCAACGGCGGCACGCACCGCGTCGAAACGGACCCGGACTGCCCGCTGTTGTTCGTGCTCACCGACCTGTTTGGCTTGAAGGGACCCAAGTTCGGCTGCGGCCTGGCGCAGTGCGGGTCGTGCACGGTGCTGATCGACGGTGAGCCGGTGCGCTCCTGCGCGCTGCCCGCCGCCGCGGCCAAAGGCCGCATCGTCACGCTCGAAGGGCTCGGGACAATGGAAAACCCGCACCCGGTGCAACGCGCCTTCATCGCCGAACAGGCGCTGCAGTGCGGGTTCTGCATCAGCGGCCCGGTGCTCGAGGGCATGGCCTATGTCGACAAACACCCGAACGCGACCGGGGCCGAGATCGAGAAGGCGTTGAGCGGCGTGCTGTGCCGCTGCTACGCGCAGCCGCGGATGGTGAAAGCGCTGCTCCGCTACGCGCGGGAGAAGCGGGCATGAGCGCACCGATGACCGCCGCCGCGCGGGAGGCCCTCGCCGCCGCCGGACTCTCCCGCCGCAACTTCTGCCGCGCCGCCGGCGCGCTGATCGTCGGCTTCCACGCCGCCGGGCAAACCGGGCCGTTCCCCGGCAATCAGGTGGACTCGTGGCTCGCCATCGCGGCCGACGACACCGTCACCGCCTACGCCGGCCGCTGCGACTTCGGCCAGGGCTTCCGCACCGTGCAGCACCAACTGGTGGCCGAAGAGCTCGACGTCCCGTTCGAGCGCGTGAAGATGATCATCTGCGACACGGCGCAGTGCCCGGACCAGGGCGTCAGCTCCGGCAGCCAGGGCCACCCGGCGCAGTTCGGGCCGCGGGGCCTGCGGGCGGCGCTGGCCACCGCGCGCGCCGCGCTGCTCGATCTCGCCGCGCAGCGCCTCGGCGTTCCCGTGGCGGAGCTGACCGTGGAAAACGGCGTCGTGCGGAGCCGCACGGACACGGCGAAGGCGGTCCGCTACGGCGAGTTGATCGGCGGCCGCCGGCTGAACCTCGCGGTGAACGGCCGCGCGCCGGTGAAGGACCCGCGCACGTACAAGGTGCTCGGGCGGTCCGTGCCCCGGCTCGACGTGGCGCCGAAGGCGACGGGCGAGTTCACCTACGTTCACAACATCCGCGTCCCCGGCATGTGGCACGCCCGCGTGGTGCGCCCGCCGGAGGTAGGCGCGAAGGTCGTGAGCGTCGACCAGGCCTCGGCGTCCGCCGGTGTGCGCGTCGTGGTGCGAAAGGACTTCGTCGCCGTCGCCGCGCCCACGCAATGGCAGGCCGCTCAGGCAGCCGAAAAGCTCGCCGTGCGGTGGTCCGCCGGCGACCCGCTGCCCGCCCGCCAGACGCTCTACGAGCGCATGCGCCGCATGCCTTCGCGCGACAGCTACACCGTCGTCGCCGACGACGTCGATGCGCAACTGCAGGGCGCCGCGCGCCGCTTTGCCGCCACCTACCTGCACCCGTTCCAGTTGCACGGCTCGCTCGGCACCTCCTGCGCCGTGGCCGACGTGCGCGCCGACGGCACGGCCACCGTATGGTCGGCCTCGCAGGGCATATACCCGCAGCGCGACAGCCTCGCGCTCGTCCTCGGCATTCCGCGCGAAAAGATCCGCTGCATCTTCGTCGAGGGCTCCGGCTGCTACGGGCTCAACGGCGCCGACGCGGTGGCCTATGACGCCGCCGTGGTCTCGCAGGCGATCGGCCTGCCGGTTCGCCTGCAGTACTCGCGCCGGGACGAGATGGCCGCCGGCGAGAGCTTCGGCCCGGCCTACGTCATCGATCTCAAGGCCGGCGTCGACGCGCAGGGCCGGATCGTCGCGTGGGACTACGAGAGCTGGACCTTCAGCAAAGGCGGCCGCCCCTGCGCCAATTCCCCCGGCAACGTCGTCTCCGGCGGGCTGCTCGGCTTCCCCGCCCCGGAGGTTCGCACCGGCGGCGCCCCCGCCCGGCCCGGCGCGTTCCGCAACAACGGCAACGTCGCCTCCGCCTACGGCACCGGCTGCGTCGAAGGCGTCTGCGGCGGCACGGGTAAGGTGAAGAGCGAACGCGCGCTGACCCACACCATCCCCTCTCCCTTCTACACCGGCCCCCTGCGCTCCCCCGCCCGCCTGCAGAACACCTTCGCCAACGAGTGCTTCATCGACGAGATCGCCGCCGCCCTGCGCCAGGACCCGGTCGAGTACCGCCGCCGCCACCTGGCCGACCCGCGCCTGATCGAGGCCATGGACGCCGCCGCGCGCGCCGCCGGCTGGGACCGCCGACCCTCGCCCCGCCCCGGCAATCCGCGCAAAGGCGTGGCCCGCGGACGCGGCATTTCGATCGTCCTTTATGAGGGCGACAACGGCTACGGAGCGCTTGTCGCCGAGGTCGAAGTCAACCAGGACACCGGCCGCGTGGTCGTGAAAAGGCTGGTGGCCAGCAATGACTCCGGCCCCGTCTCGAACCCCGATGGGCTGAAGGCGCAGATCGAAGGCGGTGCGCTGCAGGGCATGAGCCGGGCGCTCTATGAGGAGCTCGACTGGACCGGCGGCCGCATCGCCTCGACCGATTGGAACCGCTTCCGCGTCCTGCGCTTCGGCGACCCGATTCCGGCCGTCGAATCCGTGCTTATCCACCGGCCCGACCAGCCGCACATGGGCGCCGGCGAGACGATCATCACGCTGGCCGCCGCCGCAATCGGCAACGCCATCTTCGACGCGACCGGAGCGCGAATCCGCGAGGCGCCGTTTACGCCCGAAAGGGTCAAGGCGGCGATCGCGCGGCGTTAAACCGGGGCCGGAACCGCATGGCGGCGCCCGGCCCACTGCTCGACGCGATCGCGCAACGCCTCCACGCGGATCGGTTTCGTGAGGTAGTCGTCCATCCCGGCCGCCAGGCACTTCTCGCGGTCGCCGGAGATCGCCTCGGCCGTGAGGGCGACGATCGGCACCTCCCCTCCCGGCGGCGGCAACGCCCGGATGGAGGCGCTGGCCTGATAGCCGTCCATCCGCGGCATCTGGCAGTCCATGAGGACCAGGTCGAACTCCTCGCGCGAAGCCCGGTCGACGGCCTCCACGCCATTTTCGGCCGTCTCGACAACGCAGCCCATCCGGCGCAGCAGCAACGTGGCCAGGCGCCGGTTGACGGCGTTGTCCTCGACCAGCAGCACACGCCGGTCCTGCGCCGAAGGCGCCGGAGCCGCCGCTTCAAGGTGCGGCGTCTCTCCGCCGTGCGGGGACCGCAAGGCGTTTTCAAGCGCCGCCCGCAGTTCGCCGGCGCATACCGGCCGATACAACACGCCGTCCGCCCCCCCGGCAGCCGGCGGATGGTTGTGGGAGGCGAGCCGGACCAGCGGAACCCCCGCCAGTTCCGGAAGCGGCGGGACATCCCCGGAAACGACGCAGACCGCGTATGGATCTGCCCCCTCGCGCGAGAATCCGGTGCAACCGGGGGCATCGTCCACCCGCATGCCCCAGTGCCGGCACCAGTCAGCGAGAATCCCGCGGGTCAGCGCGCGCGGTTCGACCAGCAGCACCCGTTTCCCGGCCAACGATGGCGAAGGCCCCGCCTCCGCCGCGTCGGGCAGGGCCGACAGCCGGAGACGCAGCGTAAACCGGGAACCTTCACCCGGCGTGCTCTGCAACTCGATGTCGCCGCCCATCAACTCCGCCAGCCGCCGCGAGATCGCCAGCCCGAGGCCCACACCGCCATGGCGCCGCGTCGTCGAGGCGTCGATGCGGGTAAAAGGCGAGAACAGTTCCCGCTGGCGTTCCGGCGCGATACCGGCGCCGGTATCGGAAACCGAGATGGAAAGACCCGCGTCGTCCCGCGCCGTCACAGCCACCAGAACATGGCCGGCGTCGGTAAACTTCACGGCGTTGCTCACCAGATTGACCAGCACCTGACGCACATGCGCGGCGTCGCCGGAGTACCAGCGCGGCATTTGGGGCGGAAACTGCACCGCAAGCTCAATGCCCTTCTCCGCCGCCGCCAGCGACAACATCCCGGCCGCCTCCTCGACGGTCCGCCGCAGATCGAACGGCGCCTGGTCGATATCCATGCGGCCGGCCTCGATCCGCGATAAATCAAGCACATCGTTGAGCAGACTCATCAGCGTGTCGGCCGACGAGCGGATGATGCGGGCGAAGTCCTCCTGATCGCGCCGCAGATGGCTCTCCAACAACAGGCCGCACATGCCGATAATGGCGTTCATCGGGGTCCGGATCTCGTGGCTCATCGTCGAGAGAAACTCGCTCTTGGCCCGCGTAGCCGCCTCGGCCGCATCGCGGCTCGCCGCCAGTTCCAACTCCGCCTGCTTCCGCGCCGAGATGTCGGTGTGCGTACCGGCCATTCGCAGCGGCAGGCCCGCCGCGTCCCACTCAACAACCTTTCCCCGGTCATGAACCCAGACCCAGGACCCGTCGCGTCGCCGC
>CAYMTH010000321.1:0-6444 GCA_964393235.1 uncultured Solibacteraceae bacterium
AGGAGCAGGTTGGGGTGAGGTTTCAGCGCGGCGTGGGTTTCGGGGGTGAGTTTGACGAGGCCGGTGAGGTAGAGCCGTCCCTTGTGCTCGGCGAGGGCGGCGGCGGTTTCGGGGGGAAGATCGGGGATGGCTTTGAGCACGAGTTCACCGGTGAATGAGGCCAAAGCGGCGGCGGATTCCGTGGAGAGGGTTTTCAGGCCGTTGAGCACGAGGGTGGCGGGGCGCTTGGTTTTGCTGTTGCCGATGCGCTTCGCAAGCGATGCGGCCACAGCGGGCGGCAGGCTGGTCAGTCCATTGAGCACGAGGATGCCTTCGTGGGCGGCGAGGGCTTCTGCGGTCTCGGGCGTGAGCGACTCGATGTTGTCGAGCCGCAGCACTGATTTCGCGCCGTCAGTCCGCCCATGGTAATTCATTCTCGGGTAGGTTTGTTCGAAGCCACGGTGCTTGGCCAGTTCGGCGGCGATCTCCGGTGAGAGACGCGTGATGCCGAGCCGCAGTTCGCCCCATTGCCGGGCGAGTTTCCTGGCCAGTGGCACCGAGTTGAGTTCCTCGAGGCCGTAGAGCTGCACCATGCCTTGGTGGCCGGCGAGCGCCTCGGCGGCCCGCGGAGACAGTTTCTTCAGGCCGTTGAGCCGCAGGTCGGCCATGCCGAATCGCGGAATCGGCGGGTGCATGGCGAGCGCCGCAGCCACTTCGGGCGAAAGCTCCGCGAGGCCGTTGAGCGACAGGCGCTTGATCTTCACCAAAAGTCCCCAGTCCGCTGGCGAAAGCACAGTGAGGTCATTGAGTGACAGCCGCCGCTCGGGCTGCGCTATGACTTCAGCCGCCTCGGGCGAGAGCGATGTGAGAGCATCGAACACGCACCAGTCGAAATCGTGGAATTGCTGAACCGGCGCCCTTTCCAGAGCGGCCCAAGCCTTGGCCTGCTCGAGCGTGAGGGAGGTGAGGGTGGCCCACGTGGTGTCCGAGTAGGTTCTCGCGGCGGCAGCGCGGTTGCGGTCCGCCACACGCGTCCCGAGCGTCGTCGCCAGCGCGACTGCGTGGGCTGCGAGCACTTCCTCGTCTCGCGCGGCGATCTCCGCTAGCTTCGCCGCCGCGGCCGGTCGGTCGGCCCCCGGCAGGGCGGCCAGACGGGACCGCTCGTTGGCGTCAGTCAGCGCCCGGGTCGCGAGCGCTAGATCGTTCTGGGCTCGGATCCAATCGTCGCGGCGCAGTTCGATCTCAAGAGGGTCGGCCTCGGGCGTGATCGCGTCATGCACGGCGGCACCGGCCTTGAGCGCCTTCAGCCTGGCCGCGAGCAGTGCTTCGAGCAGCGGCTTGTTGGCTTCCGGTGTCGCCTTCCTGAGGGCTTCAAGCCCGGCGGCGGCGGGCGGGAGGCTGGCGACAGCCTGACGGACGTTCAGCTGTTCGATGGCTGCGGCCTGCCGCTTCTGGAGGCGGTCGAGCGCCGCCTTGGCAGTCTCGATGGCGACTTCCTGGCTGACCCCGATGCTCACGACAGCCGCGAGCGTTTCGAACGCCGCGGCCAACTCACGGCACGCGGCTGCCGCGTTCGTGGCCGATGCGGCTACCTCACCCTGCGACTTGGCCGCCAGTGCCACGAACCCCTGGGCCTGCTTCAGCGACGCTTCGGCCTGCTTCCGCATTTCTGCGGCGCTTGCAGGATTGGGAGAGGCCGCGACTGCGGTCGAGGCGATTTGTGAAACAAGCAGCGTGATCAGGGCAATGGTCTTCGATCGCATGGGGAAGAGTCTTGAAGGGGTGAATGGTCAGTCAGCGGGGAGATGTCGCGGCGGCTGTGGAGGCGGCTTGTCAAGGCTTGCCCAGGGACTCTTCGAACTCTCGTCCGGCGGCACGTCTCTTTCGTTCCGCGACGCGCAGTTGAAGGTTTGCCTCCAGCAGAGCCTTTCGAGCGGCCAGCCGCTCCTCGTCACGCTGAACGACGTCCGGCATCTTGACGGCGGCGGCGCCCTGTTCGGCACCCTTTTTTGCAGCCATTTCGGTCCGCGCGTGTGCGAGAGCGAGTGCGAAGTTGGCAAGTTCCAACTCGTTCTGGATCCGGATCCATTGGTCGCCATGCACTCCTATTTCGGTGGGATCGGTCTCCGGGACGAGCAGCGCGAGATAGGCGCCGCCAGCCTCGACTGCCTTCTTCCTGGCCGCCAGTGCGGCGTCGAACAGCGGCTTGTCGGCGTCCGCTGTCTTCTTTGCGAGGGAGTCCAGCGCGGCATCAGTCGGTTGGAGCCCAGCAATGGTCTGCCGGACATTCGCCTGGTCCACGGCAAGAGCATTGAGCCGCGCGGCGCGGGCGGGATCGGCCGCAGTGGCGACGACCTGAACGAGCAGCGCGATGAGTGCGGCGATGGTCGCGAGCAGTCTATGGGCACCGGATTTTTGGTGAATGTTTTGCATGGGTTGCAGGTGACTGAGCCCTACTTTCTAGCCACGAGGTCGCTTGCGCAGCACGCGAGCACGATGTCGCGGAGCCGATAGCCGCCGGACGCTGTCTGATCGAGGATGCCGCGAACGACAGGCCGGTCGGCGGCCGTGAGGTCCCGGCCCAGCAGATGGATCAGCAGTTTTTCCACGAGACTGCGGGCGAACTGTTGCTGCTGCTTCAGGATCGCTGCCTTGAACCCGATGATGTCGTCGAACGCGACGCCCCTGAACTCGCCGCCCGTCGTTTCCTTGGAGCTTCCTCGCCAACGGCCGATGACGTCGAAGCTCTCGAGGGCAAACCCAGGCGGATCGATGTGCCGGTGGCAGCTCAGGCAGGAACCGTTGTCGCGATGCTTTTCCAGCCGCCGCCGGAGCGTCGTCGTGCCCCGGACATCGGGCTCGATCACGGGGATGTTGGGCGGTGGCGGCGGCGGCGGGGCACCGATGATGTGATTCAGCACCCACGAGCCGCGGATCACGGGGTTGGTGTCCACACCGTTGGCCGTGAGCGTGAGCACGCTCGCCTGTCCCAGGAGCCCGCCGCGACGCTTGTCGCCGAGCTTCACCCGGACGAAGGCCCGCGAGGGAGTTGCTCCGTCGGGCTGGAGATCTGCGGGAGTGAGGCCGTCCACCGGTTCTCCCAAGTGCGGCTCCACCTGCTTCCAATCGAGGCCATAGAGCTTCGCCAGCCCACGGTTGACGAAGGTGTAGTCGGAGTCGAGGAAGTCGGAGATCGGGCCGTTGGTCCGCAGCAGCCACTTGAACAACAGACGCGTCTCCGCCCGCATCGCCGGTTCGAGATCCTCGGTGAAGTAAATGTCGTTGCCGCCGCCTTGCGGCTTCATGGAACCGAGCTTGTTGAGCGTGATCCAGCCGTCGAGAAACTCGTTGATGAATGTGTCGGACCGGCGGTCGGCGAGGAGTCGCTCCGCCTCGGTCCGTCGTGCTTCCGGGCGGACGAGGTCGCCGGCCGCAGCGCGGTCGAGCAACTTCTCATCCGGCATCGAGGACCACAGGAAATACGACAGCCGAGAGGCGATCTCGTAGCCGTCGAGATCTTCACCGCGCTCCTCCCGATACACAAACGCCGGTGCGCAGAGCACCGCCTGGATGCCCCGCTTGATGGCCGTTCGCGCGGCCTCCTCCGGCGGCAAGCCGGCGCCGATGGCGGCTTTCTCCCCCTGCCGAACGATCGCCACGAGCGGCTCGACGTCGGCTGCGGTCACCGGCCGACGCCAGGCCCGTTCGGCGAACGCGCGCAGCACGTCGCCAGCCGCCGCCGACTCGTAGGGCTTGTCGCCGAAGATGGCGCGGTGGCTCGCTGGTGGCCACATCTCCTCGATCGGGCCGGTCACCTCCACACGATAGATTCGAATCCGGGGCGTCTCGAAGTGAACCAGATGCCCCGCGTGGCCGCTGATTGTCGAAGCCTCGAACGCCGCGAGCTGGTCCTTGTCGAGGAGAGAGTATTTGTTCTGATTGACGAAGTTATGAATGCGGTAGCCTGAATCCGAAGGCCCGTTTTGGAACGAAAACCGGGGGAACTGCCCCGCCTCGAGCCAGACACTGCGTTCGAGCCAGGTGGGCACGTCGTCGGGCACGTCCCACGTGGCGAGAACCCGGCCGCCTGCACTGACATTCGCGAGATCACCATCCAAACTTTCGCCGACGAATGCCTTGTTGATGAGATCGCGGTCGCTCGGATCGATTCCGACGAGCGAGCCCACCGTCAGCGCCAGCCGATGCGGCTGAGCGGGATCGTGGCGCGAAACTCCGGGAAACTTTTGCGGGTTCATGTCTGCTTGGCGAAACTTCGACTCCGCGAGGATACGGAACAAATACCGGCCCGACCGCGGCACGCCGTCGCGTAGACCCTCCATCGGCAGGTTCCCATGGTTGAAGACGAGCGATTGGTATCGAAGCGGCTGCTTTAGCTCTCTGGCGAGCGCTGGTTCGGCACCATCGAAGCCACTGTGATAATGCGCCTTCCAGTTGAACGGCGGCACAAGCGACCAGGTGCGCACCTCGGGCCGCTCCTCGAAGTGCACCGCGCGGCCGACGACGTCCTTCGCGGCGGCGAGGTAGTGCCGCATCAGGAAGCTCGACGTCACCAGTTTCTCGCCATGGGAGGCAAACCCGTGCACCCGGGTGTCCTCCGGAAACTCTGACGTGGGATCCCGGCGGCTGAGGTCGAGATGCAGGAGATCCTCGAGCGTGCGGCAGTATTCCGTGCGGTTGAGCCGCCGCAGCACGGTCGTGTCTTTGGCGGGCCTACTTTGCGCAAAAGAGGCGAGTGCTCTCTCCAGCGCCAACACCACGGCATGACGCTCAGCAGCGGCAGGCTGCTTCCTTTTCGGCGGCGGCATCGTTCCCCGCTCGATCTGCTCCAGCGCGTGAAGCCAGTCAACAGCAGTGGCGGCGGTGACGGAGCCACCGAGCGCCTCCAGCGACACATCGCCTTTCTTGGTGGCATCGTCGTGGCAGTCCATGCAGTGCGTGGAAAGGAAGGCGCGGAAGTCTTGTCCAATGACGGTGGTTTTTGACTCCGCGCCGAAGCACGATGGGGCGATCACCAGCGCGGCGAAAGAGAAGAGGATGATGCGCGGACTCATGACAATCCACCAAAGGTTCCCCTACTCTTGCCGAACGCGTCGGCCTCGATGCCGAACCTCTGAGCCATCGAGAGGAAGAGATTGCACAGCGGCACCCGCTTCCCCGCCTCCTCCGGCATTCTCACGGAGGTGCGATGCTTGTAGCCGCCGCCGGCTAGGAGGATCGGTAGGTTCATGTTGGTGTGCGCGCTGCCGTCGCTCATGCCGCTGCCAAAGAGCACCTGCGTGGTGTCGAGCAGGCCGCGGTCTTGGAGCTTCGTGACGAACCTCGCGAGCTGCTGCATCTGATAGCCCTCCACCATCCGCATGCCCTCCATCAGTCCTGGATCCTTGGCGTGGTGGGAAAAGCCGTGGTAGCCCTTGTCCTCAATGCCGATCGCGACAGTGTCGAACGTGCCGGGAATCTCGATCGTGGCCACCCGGGTCGAGTCGGTCTCCAGGGCCAATGCGATGAGGTCGAAAAGGATCGGCAGATTCTGGCTGCCCGTGCCATCCTTCGGCTCCTTGGCATCCACCTTCGGCCGCGGCCGGGTGAGCCAGGCCTTCTCCTGGGCGATCGACTTCTCCACCTCGCGGATGGCCGTCAAGTACTGATCGAGCTTTTCCCGGTCGCGGCCGGAGATGGAGCGACTCATGCTCTTGGCCTTCGCGTTCACGGCATCGAGAATTGAGCCCTGCTCCTCGTAGTCGGCGCCGCGGGCCGCAGCCGCCTCGGTGGCATCATTGACAAACAGCATCTTGAAGACACGGGAAACGTGGCCGATCGGCGGCACGCAAACGCCTGTTCGGGTCCAGCAGAGTTCCCCACCCGAGGGCGCTGCGGCGGTGTTGAGCACAGGAAACCGCGTCTCCCCCGCGGCGCTCTGTGCAAGGAACTGGTCGAGCGAGATGCAGCCGTCCGGCCTGCTCGCCGCCTCGGTGGACTTCACGCCTGTCAGGAACGTGTGGGTCAGTGCGTGGTTGCCATTGCTGCCGTGGTCCAGATTCGAGAACACGGTGAACTTGCCTCGCAGATTCTCGAATGGCACGAGGTTTCGCGGCAGCGCAGCGGTCAGGCCCTCCTCCGTCGGGAAGAAGGAGTCGTGGATCATGCCAAAGGGATTGGCGACGCAAACGAAGCGCTGCACCTTTGCGGGCTCGGCAGCGCGAGCGAATGTCTCAAGCCAAGGCAGCGCAATGGTGACGCCGACGCCGCGCAGGAAATGGCGGCGGTTAATGGGTGGATAGTGGTTCATTTCCGTTGGTTTTTGATTGGTCGTCTGGTTCCCCAGGTAGCCGCGGTGAGAGGCAGCGGGCGGGGGAGGAGAGGGTTTGAGCGCGGCGTGGGTTTCGGGGGTAAGTTTGAGGAGGGTGCTGCGGGAGAACGGTTAGAACTTCGGCATCGGGGCTTTGA
>CAYMTH010000322.1:0-6424 GCA_964393235.1 uncultured Solibacteraceae bacterium
GGGACGGAGTTGAGGGGGGTGTACGGGGCGGGGCTGCGGGGGGGGGGGGTGGCGCGGGGGGGGGTGGGGGGGGGGGGGCTGTGGGCGATGAAATTGGGGGCGTGCGCGGCGGAGTTGGGGATTAGCTGGCTGGTATGGCGGTGGACGGGGGGCGGGTGGCGGTGGATGGCGTGGATGTGGAGTCCGCTGGGGATCGTGGAGTTCTGGGGGATGGGGCATCACGACGCGCTGCTGGTGGCGCTGGGGCTGGGGGCGGCGTGGCTGGCGGAGCGGGGGCGGTGGCCGGGGGCGTACGCACTGCTGGGGCTGGCGGCGGCGACGAAGTACTGGCCGCTGCTGGTGTGGCCGGCTTTCGTAAAGATGGGCGGGCGGCGGTGGGCGTGGGTGACGCCGGCGGTGTTTGTGGCGTGCTGGGCGCCCTGGTGGACGGACGTGAGCGAGAACGCGAAGTTTCTGGGCGGGTTCGTGGGGGGATGGCGGAACAACGATTCGCTGTTCGGGGCGATTCTGTGGGCGGCGGGGAGTTACGACGCGGCGAAGCGGGTTTCGATGGGTCTGATTCTGGCCGGGGCGGCGGGGGCGGCGGTGTGGGCGAAGTCGGCGCGGGGGGCTTTTGTGGGGGTCGCGGTGACCATATTGCTGGTTTCGGCGAATGTGCACCCGTGGTATTTGACGTGGGTGTTGCCGGTGGCGGCGGTGGAGGCCAATTGGGTGTTACTGGCGTGGGGCGCGCTGGCGCCGGTGTTTTACACGGCGCTGATCCGGTGGCGGAGCGAGGGTATCTGGGACGGGGTAAGCGGTTGGAGATGGGCGGTTTATGTGCCGGTGGGCGGTTTGTTAGTGCTACAACTAATTAGAAGGAAACGTATTGGAAGATCACGTACGTAACGTCGGGAAACTGTTCTTTTACGCGGGGATTGGCTTCGGGGTGATCGCTATCGGCGTGTTCGCGGCGGCGGGCGGGATGGACGGAGTCTTGCTGACCGACGACCCGTTTTACAAGCGCGACGATCTGGCCTCGATCCCGCTGAGCCGGTTGCTGGCGGCGGTGTATCTGGTGTTTTCCTTGGTGCTGGCGGTTCCGATGGTGGTGGTGGGGCGGGGGATATTGGCCTGGCAGGGGTGGGCGAAGACAGTGGGGACGCTGCTGTCGGCGCTGTTGTTGCTGCACTTTCCGGTGGGGACGGGGATCGGGGTGTACGGACTGTGGGTGCTCAACGACGAGGCGACGGAGTTTCTGTTCGAGAACGCGCATGCGCGGAAGCGCTAATCCTCTTTCTTCCGGCTTTTGAACAGGTCCATGATGCCCTTGACGCCTTCCTGCAGGTTCTGGGGCTGACTTAGCTTCATTTTGCCGACGGTGGCGGCATCGGGGGTGATGACGGGCTTGGAGAACGACCCTTTGACGATGGACGGGATGAGGAGTTCGCCCTTCGGGGAGGCGAGGGCGGCGGAAAGGAAGCCGCCGATGCGGGTGCCGCCGACTTCGTCGGAGAACTGCTTGTTGAGGGTGGTGAGCATGCGGAGGTTGAGGGACTGATCGGTGAGATTGGCGGTGCCGGTGATGAGGGCGGCGGCGCGGTCGAGTTCGAGGCGGAGGTCGTCGGTCTGGAGGGCGCCGTTGGCGATCTGGAAGCTGCCCTTCATGCCGAGGAAGGGGGTGTTGGCGGGGGCGGCCTGGAGCGGCTTGAGGAAGCGGGCGAAGTTGTTGATTTCGCCGAGGAGGTTCAGGGGCAGGAGCTTGCCCTGGGCGAGCTGAAGATTGAGCGTGCCGGAGAGGGTGCGGGCGAAGTCCTCGCCGGGTTTGGGGGCGAAGTGGAGATCGGCGTCGGCGGTGAGGGGGCCGGAGACGACCTTGCGCAGCGGGGTGGCGGCGGCGAGGAGCTGTTCGGACTCGATCTTGTCGAGGTGGGTTTTGAGGGCGATTTCGGCGGGCTCCTTCTTGAGGTTGACGGAGGCGGAGCCGGTGACGCGGCCGCCGTACAGGTTGGCGGACAGGGGCGAGAGGGTGAGGAGCTGGTCGTGGAGATCGAGGTTGGATTTGAAGTTTTCGAGGGTGAGGTTGTTGACCTGGAGGCGGGTGGCGGCGAGGTCGCCGGTGAGGGAGACGGGAGTGGATTTGGCGCCGGGTTTGGCGGGGGGGAACCAGGACTGGGCTTCGGTGTTGGAGAGCTGGTCGAGTTGGAGGGAGAGGGCGATCCGGGGGCGGGCGAAGTTGCGGATGGTAACCGATCCGCGGCCGTTGGTTTTGCCGATGTGGAAGACGGCGTTGTCGATGGCGGCGGAGGCGGCTTCGAACTTGATGGCGGCGGAGTCGATTTTGAGGTGGGGGTTGAGGGCGGGGAGATGGAAGTCGGCGTTGGCGAGGGAGCCGGAGCCGGAGAGCTGGGGGTTATCGACGGGGCCGGTGGCGCGGAGCTGGAGAGTGGCCGAGCCGGTGGCGGTGACGTCGCCGGCCTGGGCGATGACGAGGAGATCCTGGAGGTTGGCGTTGGCGGTGGAGATGGTGGCGTCGATGGTTTTGTAGTTCGTCAGCTGGAAGGTGGCCTGGACCTGGGTGGGGCCGGCCTGGAGGGAGAAGGGCGCGGCGAAGATTTTATTGGGAGTGAGGGCGAGGCCGAGGGCGGAGGCGCGGAGGGGCTGGGTGAGCTTGCCGCCGGAGATTTCGAGGTTGTTGATCTGGACGGCGCCGGTGAGGGCGGGCTGCTTCCAGGGGCCGGCGAGTTTGACGTCGGCGGTGATTTCGCCTTTGGGCTTGTAGGGGGAGTTGATGGGGAGTCCGGCGAGGGAGGTGGGGCTGATTTTGAGGGCGCCGTTGACGGTGGATTTGGCGGTGTCGATTTTGCCGGTGAAGGCGGCGGTGACGGCGCCGGCGCGGATGTCGAGTTGGGAGAAGTCCCAGAGGCCGTTGGCGCGGGCGGCGCGGAAGTGGAGCGTGACGGGGAGGGTGGTGTTTTTCCAGGAGATTTCGCCGAAGGACTGGCTGGCTTCGGTGCGGATGGAGGCGTCGATGTCGGTGTATTCGGAGGTCTCGCCTTTATCGCCGGTGTAGAGGAGACGGCCGTCGACGATGTTGAAGGCGGCGAGATCGGGGAAAGCCGGGGCGGGGCCAGCGGAGGGCTTGGCGGTGTATTGGACGATGGGCTGATTGAGGGTGACCGATTCGACCTCGACGTTACCGGACAGGAGTGGGAGGGCGCGGACACGGACGCTGACGAGTTCGGCGGTGAGGAGTCCGGGGACCTTGAGTCCGTAGGCGCGGAGGGAGATGGGGAAGAGGCGGAGTTCGAGATCGGCGAACTCGACGGGGCGGCCGACGGCGGATTGGAGACGGGACTGGAGGAGGGGGCGGAAGCGGTCGGTGGAGACGATGTAGGGGAGGGAGAGGACTAGAGCCGCGAGGAGCAGTATAGGTCCGGCGATCCAGAGGAGCCGTTTCATGCCTCCATGGTACGCGGATCAGCGGACGTTGAGAATGCGGAGTTGTTGGTACAGGGCGAGCTGGTCGAGGAAGTTCCAGGCTTCGGCGATTTTGCCGTCTTCGAAGCGGAAGATGACGACGGAGGCGAAGTTGATTTTGTTGTTGGTGGGCGGGACGCCGAGGTCGGGGCCGGAGTGGGTGCCGGTGGAGTGGACGCGGAGGGCGACGCGGTCGTTTTCGGCGATGGCGTCGAGGATGGAGATGTGGAGGTCGGGGATGGCGCCGCGCATGGCGCGGTGGAAGGCGAGGAAGGCTTCGGGGAGAGTGGTATCGACGCCGGGGCCTTCCATGTCGTGGGCGACGGCGTGGGAGTGGGCGAGCTCGAAGATATGGTCGGTGAGACCGAGGTTCCACACCTCTTCAAACCAGCGGATGGCGGCGGACTTATTGGACTCCGTGAGAGTGTTCATGGGAGAAGACGGACACGGCCAGGCCGGTGACGATGACGACGAGGCACCCGATTACGTTGTACCAAAGGAACGAGGTGGCCCCGGTGAAGTGGAGGCCAAAGATGACGGCTTCGCCGGCGAGGACGCCGACGAAGGCGCCGTTGGCGCCAACGCGCGGGAAATAGAGGGCGAGGGCGAAGACGCCGAGGATGCCGCCGTAGAAGAGCGACCCGAGGAGGTTGACGGCTTCGACGAGGGAGCCGAGGTTCTTGGCGAACTGGGCGGTGACGACGGCGTAGAGGCCCCAGAACGCGGTGAAGAGGCGGGAGGCCTGGAGGTAGTGGCGGTCCTCGCCGTCCGGGCGGAAGAGGCGTTTGTAGATATCGATGACGGAGACGGTGGCGAGGGAGTTGACCTCGCCGGAGATGGTGGACATGGCGGCGGCGAGGATGGCGGCCATGATGAGGCCGACGATGCCGGCGGGGAGATAGTGGATGACGAAGTGGAGGAAGACGTAGTTGGTATCGTTGCCGCCGGTGAGTTTGGCGGCCTGTTTGCGGGCGTCGTCGATGTGAAGCTGGGCGGTCTGGAAGTCGGCGCGGGCGGAGGGGTCGTGAAGGAGGCGGGTGGCGGCGGCGCGGCGGGCGGCGTGGGCCTGGTCGAACTGGCGCTGGATGGCGGGGAATTCGGGGGCCTGCTGGAGCTTGACCATGTCGGCTGGCTGGAAGAGGACGGGGGGCTGGACGAAGGTGAAGAAGGCGAAGACGATGGCGCCGGTGAGGAGGATGAGGAACTGCATGGGGATCTTGGCGACGGCGTTGAAGAGGAGGGAGAGGCGGCTTTGCGCGATGGAGGAGCCGGTGAGGTAGCGCTGGACCTGGCTCTGGTCGCAGCCGAAGTAAGAGAGCGCCAGGAACATGCCGCCGAAGAGGCCGGACCAGATGTTGTAGCGATCGTCCCAGGAGAAGTTGGTGGTGACGGGGTTGAGCTTGCCGGCGGCGCCGGCGACGGTGAGGGCGCCGGAGAGGCCGATGTTGTCCGGGAGGAGGTAGACGGCCATGATGAGGGCGGCGGCGAGGCCGGCCATCATGATGAGCATCTGCTGAAAGTCGGTCCAGGTGACGGCCTGGACGCCGCCGAGGACGGTATAGGCGACGACGACGATGCCCATGATGAGGGTGGTGTACTGGTCGGGCCAGCCGAGCAGGACGGTGAGGACGATGGCGGGGGCGGAGAGGGCGAGACCGACGGCGAGGCCACGCTGGATGAGGAAGACGATGGAGACGAGGGTACGGGTTTTCGCGTCGAAGCGCTTTTCGAGGTATTCGTAGGCGGTGTAGACGTTAGCGCGGTGGAAGACGGGGACGGCGGTGACGGAGAGGATGATCATCGCCAGGGGGAGGCCGAAGTAGAACTGGACGAAGCGCATGCCATCGACGAAGCCCTGGCCGGTGGTCGAGATGAACGTGATGGCCGAGGCCTGGGTGGCCATGATGGAGAGGGCCATGGCGTACCAGGGCATGGTGTTGGCGGCGCGGAGGTACTTGTCGGTGGTGTCGGAGCCGCGCGATTTCCAGAGGCCGTAGGCGACGATGACGAGGGTGGTGAGGATCATGACGACCCAATCGAGGGTTCTCATGACCAGGCCTTCCCGAAGAGGTAGAAGAGGGTGATCAACGCGGCGAGGTAGAGGGCGACGGCGGTATAGACGCGGCGCCAGGAGCCGAGGAAGGGGGGCGGATCGTCGTGGACAGCGCGTTTCAACGCGGGCTCCCGGCGGAGAGGAAGTTGGCGAAGATGCGGTAGGCGCCGGGGACGCCGGCGGGGAGCTGGCGGAACCAGCTCAAGGGGGTGAAGACGTAGGCGCCCCGGCCGGTTTTGGCGTAGAGGGTGGAACCTTTCTGCGAGGGTTCGCCGGGATCGTTCATCTGGAAGAGTGTTTCATATTTCGGGTCCCAGGTGGAGGCGAAATAGAGGCCGCGCTCCTGGACCCAGCCGTCGAAATCGCGGGCGGTGATTTTGTTGGGGGCGGCGAGGAGGGGGTGGGTCGCGTTGAACTCGACGGGGGACTCTTCGACGGTGACGCGGTTGCTGGAGAGGGTGATGGGGTAGGGGCCGATGCCTTCGAGGAGTTTGGGATTGCCGCCGAAGAAGCCGCCCTCCATGACGTTGTACTGGACGACGAGGGCGCCGCCGTTTTGGGCGTATTCGTGGAGGCGGCGGGCGTTGGCGCGGACGTCGGCGCGGGTGTTGAAGGCGCGGACGCCGGTGACGATGGCGTCGAACTTGGAGAGATCGGCGGCGGCGAGGGCTTCCTTCGTGAGCAGGGTGACGTTGCAGCCGAGTTGTTCTAGGGCGCGGGGGACTGCGTCGCCGGAGCCCGTGATGTAGCCGGCGTTTTTGGCCGAGACGGCGACGTTGGCGCGGACGAGCTTGGCTTCGGCGGGGGTGAAGGCGGACTGGGGCGGGATGTGGGGATAGTCGACGGTGGTCATCGCGAGGTTGTAGGTTTTGCCGGCAACGGTGGCTTCGGCGGTGATGGCGTCCGCTGCGG
>CAYMTH010000323.1:0-6412 GCA_964393235.1 uncultured Solibacteraceae bacterium
GCGAGCAGATGGCGAAAACGACGTAGTCGTCCTGGAACGACGGGGCGGGTCCGTAACGGTGAAGGGTATTAGTCACTTGGCGGCTCCTGCGGGTTCATTCTTCGCGGCGAGCGCGTCGGGGTTGGTGATGCGGCCGAGGCCGGTGTTGGTCTTGGCGCGGTGCAACTCATAGCCGAGTTTCTCGAGGATCGGGGCGACGACGTGGTCCTCGCCCTTGGCGTCACAGCGCACGCCGACGCCGAGCGCAACCACGGTATCGATCTCTTTCTCGACTTCCTTGACGATGCCGATGATCTGTTCGACCTTGTCGATGGTCGTCTTGATTTCGAGAATCGCCGACATCACTTTTTCGTTGAGAATCTCCTCACGGATGCGGCCTGTCTTCTGGTCGGACATCAGCGTGGTGACCGGATTCTTCTTTTCGAAGTCGACGCCGGCGGCCGCGAGGCGCATCGACATCTTCTCGATCTCGTGGAAACGCGCACCGACGCCGGGGCGGCCGAACTCGATGGTGAAGCCGACCTCGCCTTCCTTCACGCGCCCGGTGACGTCGTTGGTCTTCACTTCCTCGGTGCCGCGTCCCTCGATGCCGGTGGACTCGTGGGGGACGCGCGGATCGGAGAAAGCGCGGCGGACGACGCGGGGCCAGGTGAGTTCGTCGGGCTCGAACGCGGAGGTGGGGCAGACGTCGGGCTCGGGCTCAAAGCGCAGCCGCATCATCTGGAACACCTTGCGAACGGTGCGAACGATGGTGGGGTTGAGTTGTTCTTTGCTCAGCCCGTTGTAGCAGGCATAGCACTCCACGCACTCCTCGCGGTCGATGGTGGCGCGCTTGATGACGGGGTCGATGTAGATGGCGCCCATCGGACACACATAGGTGCAGTTGCCGCAGGCGACGCACTTGTCGGGATTGATTTTCATTTGGAAGTTGCTCCGGGTTCTGACGGGAACACGTGACGCGAGGCGTCGATACCAAGATATAAAATCGCGCCAGCGGCGCAAAAGACCGCCGCGGCGTAGAACGGCACGTTCCAGCCGAAGGATTTGACGATGTAGCCGAGCGCCACGGTGGAAACCGCGCCGCCAATGTTGCCGAAAGTGTTCATGACGGCGGAGACCGAACCGGCGAAATCGCCGCCGATATCGAGGGGAATGGCCCAGGAGACGCCGACCGTCAACTCGAGTCCGAAGACGGCGAGGCAGGTGTAGACGACGCACATTTCCGCGTTCCCGGTCATGGTGGCCGGGACGATGCCGAGCGCGGCGATCGCGAAACCGGCCGCGCCGACGCCCTGCCGGGCGAGCTTCAGGTTGCCGGACCGCTCCGCCCACCAGTCGGTGAGCCAGCCGCCGAGCAGGTCGCCCACGACGCCGGCCAGCAGCGGCAGCGAGGCGTAGAGGCCCATTTTCTTGAGGTCGTAGCCGCGGAACTCTTTGAGGTAGGTGGGCAGCCAGTCGAGGTAGATGGCGAGCGTCCAGCCGTAGCAGAAGTACATCAGGCAGAGGACCCACGTCGCGCGTGAGGCGAGGATGCTGCTCCACGGCACTTTGCCCGCGCGCGCCGGGCGCTTGCCGCCGAGCGAGCTGTGGATCAACTCGCGCTCGGCCGCGTTTACCTGGCGATGCTCCTCCGGCGTGTCGCGGTACCAGAAAAACCACAGCAGCGCCCATCCGATGCCGAGCGCGCCGAAGACGAGGAACGGCATGCGCCAACCGTAGGCGAGGATCATCGCGGCAACGATCGGCGGCGTGAAGGCCGCGCCCAGCCGCGAGCCGGCATGCGTCACGCCCTGCGCCCAACCGCGCTCGGACGGCAGCATCCAGCGGGACAGGCTGCGCGTGGCGATCGGGAACGCGCCCGCCTCGCCGACGCCGAACAGGAAGCGGCAGACGGCCATGCTGACCGCGCCGGTCATCACCGCCGTCGCCGACGTGAAGGCGCTCCACCAGAGGACGATCATGGTCAACGCGCGGCGCGGGCCGAAGCGGTCGCCGAGCCAGCCGCCGGGGATCTGGAAGAACGAATAGCCCCAGCGGAACGCGCCGAGGATGAGGCCCATCGTCTCCAGGCTGAAGCCGAACTCCTCGCGGATCTTCGGCGCCGCCGACGAGATCACCACCCGGTCCATGTACGTGATCATGTAGGCGGCAACGGTGAGCCACAACACCCAGTGCCGGATTCTGGTGGGACGCTCCTGCATCCCGACGAGTCTATTACTATCGGCGACGCTCGTGCAGGTACTGGCAGTCGACGAGCCGCGAATTGCCGGTCCCGTCATTGACCGCGAACTTCCGCGAGACGAACCCGGTGCCGCGCATCTGGCCGCTCCACAGCGAACCGCCCGCGAAGGCGCCGTCCTTGCGCAGCGCGTAGAAATTGATGTCGAACCTGTCGAGCCGCTTCAGGTCGTTGTCGTAGTTGCGCGAGATGCGCTTCAGCGCGTCCATCACCGCGTCCTGCGGGCTCATGCCGTGCCGCATGTTCTCGACGATCGTGTGCGCGCCGGCCACGCGGATGTTCTCCTCGCCGCGCCCGGTGGACCCGGCCGCGCCGATCTCCTGATCGACGTAGAGACCCGCGCCGATGATCGGCGAATCGCCCACGCGCCCCGGGATCTTCCACGCCAGGCCGCTGGTCGTGGTGCAGCCGCTCATCTCGCCCTTTTCGTTCAGCGCCAGGCAGTTGATGGTGCCGGTCGGAGGGCGCAGGGCCATCTCGTGCGCCCAGGCGAGCGTCTGCTCGTCGGCGTTCGGAAACAGCCGCAGCAGCGCCTTCGGCGCCTTGCCCGGAGGCGCGTCGACGCCGTCGGACCAGTTGCTGTGCCCGTTCTGATCGCGCAGGGTGCGTTTCCAGACGAGGTAAGCGAGGCGCGACTTCTCCGTCAGCAGGTTCTCCTCCTGGAAGCCCATCGCCTTGGCGAAGCGCAGCGCGCCTTCGCCCACCAGCATGATGTGGTCGGTCTCCTCCATCACCAGCTTGGCGATCTTCGACGGCGTCTTGATGCCGCGGATGGAGGCGACGCTGCCCGCGCGCCGCGTCGGCCCGTGCATCACCGAGGCGTCGAGTTCGACCACGCCCTCCTCGTTCGGCAGCCCGCCGTAGCCCACCGAGTTGTCGTTCGGGTCGAGCTCGTTTACGTTGACGCCGGCGATCACCGCGTCGAGCGTGTCCTTGCCCGCGCGCAGCCAGCTCATCGCGATATTGCAGCATTCCACCCCGTTCGCGCTGGCGATCACGATGTTCTTCGGCTTACCCGCCGTCTGCGCCTGCGCCGCCGCCGGCATCGCCGCCGCGGACTTCATCCATGTTCTCCGGCTCCACATAATGTTCGGCTCCCGAAGCGATAAACTGAACAGCATGTCCACGCCGGCTCGTCTACTGGGGGCGTTCCTGCTATTTGCCACATTGTTGTATCCGCAGGGGAAGAAAAGCAAGAAACCGAAGGGCCCGGACGCGGTGATCGAGAAGATCGAGGTGCGTCGCGAAGGCGACGTCATCACGCTCGACGGCGCCGTGCGCAACACCTCGGCCAAGACCATCCACGGCCTCGTGCTGCGCTTCGAGTTCTTCGCGCCCAACCGCGAATCGCTCACCATCCAGAGCGGCCCCGTCGACGCCGACTTCGTCGAGCCCGACAGCGTGGCCGAGTTCCACCTGCAGGTCAAGTACCCGACGCGCGCCGTCGAACTGAAGGTCGAGGCCCGCGACCGCGACCAGCGCGACCTCAACGTGGAAAAGAACGGCCCCTACCCGATCGACTAGCGCCGGATCGCGAACAGGTGCTTCGCCCCGCGGATGAACAGCGTCCCGCCGCTGATCGCCGGCGTCGCCATCACCGGCTCGCCCATCGGGTTCACGGCCAGCTGCTCGTACTTCGGCCCCGGCTTGAAGACGTACACCTCACCGTCCTCGTTCGCCGCGTAGACCACGCCGTCAGCCGCCACCATCGACGCGCTGGCCGGTGTGCCGACGCCCAGCCGCTGTTGATAGATCGTCGCGCCCGTCTTCGCGTCGTAGGAGGCCAGGATCCCACCCCGCGTCGAGTACGTGAATAGCTGCCCGTTCACGATTACCGGCGTCGACAGATACGGCGCCTCCTCGCGCATCCACGCGATCGCTTCTTTCGATCCCGTAATGTCGCCCGTCGCGCCCGGCCGGATCGCGTACGACCGCCGGATATACCGCCCGTAGCCGCTGAAAACGTAGATCAGCCCGTTGTCGACGAACGGCGTCGGCACCGAAATCATCGACGTCCCCTTCAACCGCCACAGTTCCCTGCCGGTTTCGGCGTCGTAGCCGCAAACGTGCTCAACGCCGTTGGTGACGATCTCCGTCCGCGACGGCCCGGTGACCACCGTCGGCGTCGACCAGGCGGGCTTCGAATCGCGCGGCGTGCGCCACAGCTCCCGCCCCGTCGCCGCGTCGAACGCCGCCAGAAACGACCCCTGGTGCATGTCCACCTGCAGCAGCACCTTGCCCTGCCACAGCACCGGCGACGCCGCCGAGCCCCACTGATAATCCGGCAGGTCGAACGCCCCCTGGTCCAGCGCGCCCAGGTCCTTCTTCCACAACACCCGGCCCTTCAGATCCAGGCAGTACAGCCCCTCAGAGCCGAAGAACGCCACCAGGTACTTGCCGTCCGTCGCCGGCGTCGGCGAGGCGTAGGAGTTGTGCGGATGCCGCAACACGCGCGGCTTCGTCTTCGCCACCGCGGTGTTCCATACGATCCGCCCGGTCCCGCGGTCGACGGCCAGCACGCGGAACTCCTGTTCCGCCGCGTCCTGCCGCCGGTCGAGCTCGCCCTTCAGCGTCGCCTCGAACACCATCTTCGGGTCCGCGCTCACCGCCGTCGTCAGGAAAACGAGCTTGTCCCAGACGATCGGGCTCGACAGCCCCAGCCCTGGCAGCTCCGTCTTCCACGCGACGCTGCGCCCCTTGGTCGCGTCCCATTCCACCGGCAGATTCTGCCGCTCGGCCACACCCCGCGCCCCCGGCCCGCGGAACGACGGCCAGTTCTGGCCTCCCAGCAAACCGATCGAGAGCAGCAGCCCGAGGATTCTCATAGCGGTATATTGCCATGCTTTTTCTTCGGCATGGTATCGATTTTGTTCTCCAGCATCCGCAGCGCCCGGATCAGCCGCCGCCGCGTCGTGCGCGGCTCGATCACGTCGTCGACAAACCCGCGCTCGGCCGCCACGAACGGATTCGCGAACCGCTCCTTGTACTCGGCGATCTTCGCCGCCCGCGCCGCCTCGTCGGTGATCTCGCGGCGGTAGAGAATGTTCACCGCGCCCTCGGCGCCCATCACGGCGATCTCCGCCGTCGGCCACGCGAAGTTCACGTCGGTGCGCAGATGCTTCGAGCCCATCACGCAGTACGCGCCGCCGTAGGCCTTGCGCGTGATCACCGTCACCATCGGCACCGTCGCCTCGGCGTAGGCGTTCAGCAGCTTCGCGCCGTGCTTGATGATGCCGCCCCACTCCTGCCGCGTACCAGGCAGGAATCCGGGCACGTCTTCGAAGGTCACGATCGGGATCCCGAACGCGTCGCAGAACCGCACGAACCGCGCGCCCTTCAGAGACGAGTCGATATCGAGACACCCCGCCAGCACCGCCGGATTGTTGCCGACAATCCCCACCGCGCGCCCGCCGAGCCGCGCGAAGCCGACCACGATGTTCGCCGCGTAATGCTCGTGCACTTCCAGGAAATCGCCGTTGTCCACCACGCGCCGGATGACGTCCTTCATGTCGTAGGGCAGGTTGGCCTCTTCCGGCACCAGCGCGTCGAGCGCCGCGTCCTCTCGCTCCTCCGGGTCCGCGCACTCTTCCACCGGCACGCCGTCCACGTTGTTCTGCGACAGGTACCGCAGCAGCTCGCGGACCCGTGCGCAGCAGTCGGCGTCGTTGTCAGCCAGGAAGTGCGCCACGCCGCTGGTCGCGTTGTGCGTCGTCGCGCCGCCCAGCTCTTCCTTTGTCACGTCCTCGTGCGTGACGGTCTTGATCACGTCCGGCCCGGTGACGAACATGTAGCTCGTCTTCTCCACCATGAACACGAAATCGGTGATCGCCGGCGAGTACACCGCGCCCCCCGCGCACGGCCCCATCACCGCCGAAATCTGCGGCACCACGCCGGACGCCAGCGTGTTCCGCAGGAAGATGTCCGTGTAGCCCGCCAGCGATAGCACGCCCTCCTGGATCCGCGCCCCGCCGCTATCGTTCAGCCCGATCACCGGCGCCCCGTTCTTCAGCGCCATGTCCATCAACTGGCAGATCTTCTGCGCGTTGCTCTCCGACAGCGACCCGCCGAACACCGTGAAATCCTGCGCGAACACGTAGACCAGCCGCCCGTGCACCGTGCCGTAGCCGGTCACGAAGCCGTCGCCGTCGATCGTCTGCGACTCCATCCCGAAGT
>CAYMTH010000324.1:0-6390 GCA_964393235.1 uncultured Solibacteraceae bacterium
CCCGAAGCCGTTCGTCGACCGGCTCGCCACCGCCGGCGCCGAACTCATCCACCAACTGCAGTCGCCCGCCTATCGCGCGCTCTCCGACACGGCCATCCCACCCGAGTTCCGCGTACCCGGCGACGCGCCACGACCGCTCTTTGTGCAGGTCGATTTCGGCCTCGTCCGCACACCCGCCGGCGACCTCGCGCCCCGGCTGGTCGAGATCCAGGGCTTCCCGTCCCTCTACGCCTTCCAGTCCCTGCTGACCGACACTTACACCGAGTTATACGACCTACCGCACCAGGGCTTCGCGGGATACCGCCACTTACTCGGCCGCGCCATTCTCGGCGCCCACGCCCCGGAGAACGTCGTGCTGCTCGAGATCGACCCGGCGCACCAGAAGACCCTCGCCGATTTTCATGTCACCGAGGACTGGTACGGCGTCCGCGCCGTCTGCGTGACGAAGGTCCGACGGCGCGGCAATCGCCTCTTCTACGACCGCGACGGCGTCGAAACGCCCATCCACCGCATCTACAATCGCGCGATCGCCGACGAACAGGTGCGCCGGGGCGTCCAGCCCGCCTTCCGCTGGACGGACGAACTCGAAGTCGAATGGGCCGGCCATCCCAACGACTACTTCCGCATCAGCAAGTTCTCCCTCCCCTATTTGCAACACGAAACCGTCCCGGAAACGCACTTCCTCACCGACCCGCCCGACGACCTCGACAACTGGGTGCTCAAGCCGCTGTTCTCCTTCGCCGGCCACGGCGTCCGCATCGGCCCCACGCGCGCCGACATCGACGCCATCCCCGCGCACGACCGGCGGAACTGGATCCTCCAGCGCCGCTGCCGCTTCGAACCGGCTATCGACACCCCCGCCGGGCCCACGCAGGCCGAGATCCGAGTCATGTATATCTGGCTCGACGAGTTAGAGGCGGTGGCGACGCTGGTCCGCCTTGGGCGCGGCGCGACGATGGGCGTCGATCACAACAAGGGCCTGGACTGGGTGGGCGCCTCGGCCGGGCTGTGGATCCCAAGTTAAAATGACAGGCGGCATGAAAACCGCCCTGTTCCTTCTCGCCTCCTTCGCCGCGCTCGCGCAGTCGCCCATCCCCGCCGCCATCGAGCGCATGGAGCGTTACCGCATCACACCGAACGTCACTTACCTGACCGCGAACGGCTACGACGCGAAGCTCGACGTCTATCGCTTCCAGACCGACAAACCGAACACGACGCTCATCTACATTCACGGCGGCGGCTGGCAGAGCGGTTACTCGAAAGAACAGTACACGCATTGGCTGCTCCCCTACCTCCACATGGGCTGGAACATCGTCAACGTCGAGTACCGCCACTCGGCCATCTCGCTCGCGCCCGCCGCGGTCGAGGACTGCCTTTGCGCCCTCCGCTGGGTCTATCGCAACGCCAGGCAGTACAACGTCGACACCACGGGCCACTCCGCCGGCGGCCACCTGGCGCTCACCACCGGCATGATTCCCGCCTCGGCGGAACTTGACCGCCAGTGCCCCGGCGAGGAGGACCTTCGCGTCGCCGCCATCGTCAACTGGTTCGGCATTACCGACGTCACCGACGTCACCGACGGCCCCAACACCAAGACTTACGCCGTCAAGTGGTTCGGCTCCATGCCCAACCGCCGCGAGGTCGCCCGGCGCGTCAGCCCGCTCACTTACGTCCGCTCCGGCCTGCCCGGCATCATTTCGATTCACGGCGACGCCGATCCCACCGTCCCCTACAGCCACGCCACTCAGTTGCACGAGGCTCTCGACAAGGCCAAGGTCAACAACGAACTCGTCACCATCAAGGGCGGCAAGCACGGCTCCTTCGGGGTGAAGCCGACGCAGGACGCCTACGCCGCGATCATCGACTTTCTCGGCAAGCTCGGTCTGAAGGCCACCGAGTAAGTTCAGTTCTTCCGCAGCACGGCCGCGCACGACCCCTTCACCAGCGGCGCCAACGTCCTGCTGGAGTTACTGTAAACCAAGTCGGCGTCGCGGTTGAAAATCGCCACCTTGTTGCCCTTCACAAAGGGCGTCACCGGGCTTGGGGGCTCCCGGTCCACGCGGACGATGTAATCGGCCCTGGCCCGGTCGCCGGTGATCGCCGCGTCCGGACAAAGCTTCTGAAACTGCTTCATCACTTCGATATTCTCGGGCGTCGTCGGGCCGGTGACGGCCACGTCCTTGCCCGTGATCTGCACCGCGCCGCTCTCGGTCAAGAACAGGCGCACGCGCGGTTCGGCTGCCATCGCGACAGCCGCTGCCAGCAGGAAAAGCCGCATCGGGGCGATCCTCCTTTGGGCCTTTCGACGCGCCCCCGGCGTACCCGGTTACACGTCTATCGCCACCACTTCGTGCAGGTCCACCGACGGCACCACGCACTCCACGCCGCCGTCCCGCGCGCGCCACTTCGCCGCCCCGCCCGCTGTCAGCAGCCGCACCGCGCGCGCCTTCACGCCCGGCACGAACACCGTCAACGGCCCCACCGGGAACGTCTCCCGGAACGGCCCCTTCATCGTCATCGGATTCGTCAGGTTAACCAAGTGCACCGTCATCGACCCGGCCTGCTTCCACACCGTAACATCCAGCAGCCCGCGACCCGTCACTTCCACCACCGGCGCCTCGGCCGTCGCCCACCGCACCGCATTGCGCAGCAGCCGCAGGTGGTCGCCCGACAGCACCTCCCAGAACGTCCGGTCGAGGTCGAACGGAAAGTAGATCACCCTTCCACGCCCTAACTCCCGCGCGTAACATTCCGGCTGGTCGGTCTCCATCCGCCGCGGATAAACCTCCTCCATCGGCAGGTCCGGGTAACTCGGCACCAGCGTCAATTGCGCCTTCGCGCGCGGCTCCAGCGCCCGCGTCGCCACGCGCCGCGTCCCGTGGATCACCCGCGGCGCCTCTTCCAGCCCCTGCAGCAGCGGATGCGGATGCCGCAGCGTCAGATACGCGTTCTGCATCCGCGTCTCCACGCGCCCGGCAAAGGCACACCCGAACACGTCGCCCAACCCGAAATCCTCTCGCCGCTTCCCGTTCTCGTCGTAGAGCGACGTCTCCCCGGTGGCAACGATCGATCCGCCGCCCGCCACAAACGCCCGCAGCGCCGCGCACTGCGCCTCCGACAAGCACGCGATGTTCGGCAGAATCACGGTCCGGAAGCCGG
The DNA here is from genome assembly GCA_964393235.1 of uncultured Solibacteraceae bacterium. Classification (GTDB taxonomy): domain Bacteria; phylum Acidobacteriota; class Terriglobia; order Bryobacterales; family Bryobacteraceae. The sequence continues at coordinate 3,160 of CAYMTH010000324.1, forward strand.
CCAGCGCGCCCGTCGCCAGCCGCGCCTCGTGCACCATCTCAAACGGAATCCGCGATTCGATCAGCGCCTGGTACCACCCCTGCAGCGCGTCTTCCACCAGCGCCCGCGCCTGCTCCCCGCCATAGTAATGCGCCGTCCGCTGCGAGTACACCATGGCCACGCGCGCCACCGGCTCCGTATTCCGCAGATACTTTTCGTTCCGCCAGTGCCACTGATACACCTGCTCCACCGCGCCCAGCCAGCGCTTATCGATCACCTTCGCATTGAACTTCGTGAACCACGGCCGCAATCCGTTGGCGATCCCCTCGGCAAACCAAAGCCGGATCTCCTCGCCCGACTGCACCGAGTCCTTCCACCGGTACGGCTCCTCCACGCCCACGCTGACGATGCCCCCGATCGGCTTGCGCCCCATCGCCGCCCGGTACTCCTTCCCCGTCTTCCCGTTCGCCCACGGCGGCATCAGCCCGCGCCGCGCCTGCCGGTCGGCGAACAGAATCTCCGCCCGCCGCCCGATGCCGTCCATATCGAGTTCGCTCAACGCGCCCCCGCCCGCATTCGCGATAAACGATGCCTTCGGCCGCAGCGCCCGGACCTCTTTATCGAGCAGATCCCACACCGCGAACAGCCGCTCCTGGTGCCAGCCCAGATAGGCGTGCTGCGCCGGGTCCGCCGGGTTCGACGTCTTCGGAATCGCGAAGCCGGTCGCCTTCCGGAACGAGTCCTGGCAGAACTTGCAGAAGCACTTCCCGCTCCCGTGCCAGCGGTTGGAAAACACCCCGTCGACGTCGTAAACACGGACGATCTCCCGCGTCACGTCCCGCATGAACTCGAGCGAATACGGCCCCAGGCAGCAGGTCACCCAGTAATCGGCCATCGCCCAGTGCCGCCGCGGCCGCTCCTCGGCGTCGAGCGCCGCCCACTCCGGATGCGCCCGGAACGCGTCGTCGTGGATCGCGTGCGGATCGGTCCGCGCGATCACGTTCATCCCCAACCCCCGGCAGCCCTTCACGAAGTCCCCGAACGCGTCGCCCTGGCCCAGAAACTTGCTCCGGTAGTGATACGGCACCGCCGTCGGGTAGAACGCCACGCAACCGCCCGCGCTCAGGCAGGCCGCGTCGGCATGAATCCGCCGGAAGCAATCGAGCCAGAACTCCAGCGAGTAGCGCCCCGGGTCATCTTCGACGAACGCCACCTGCGCCCAGCGCATCGGCCGGTCATACCAGGAAGGCGAAGATTGGGCGAAGATCGTTGCCGAAAACGGCATTTGCAGCAGAAAACGGCGGGGAATCATCGCTTTCAACCTACTCCCATCGCCCCTATAGAAATCTTTAATGAAATTATGAGCGCTTTTCGACCCGGTTCGCGCGTCTATTAGAGGAAGGCATACCTGCCTCACCCCTTACCCCCATGTTCCTCCCCACCTACGACATAGCCACTGACCGGTGGCGCGGGCCGATGAGCGAGATGCTTCTGTACGCGGAACACCCGCACCTGCCCATCCACGCCGCCCTCTTCTCGAACTTCGACGGGACGCTGTCGGTCGTCGTCGGCGGGCGCAACGGCCTCAACAACACCGGGGGATATACGGTGTCGCTGGCCGGCGTCAGCCGCGCCGCCGCCAGCGCCATGGAAATCGTCCTGCGCCCCACCGGGGAATCGGTTCCGGAACGCGTGACCTTTGAGGACACCGGCAACCCGATCACGGGTATCCGCTTCGAACTCACTGCCGAACCCGCGCGGCCCGTCATCTAAACGGTCCGCCCCCATTCCGCCTCGGATCGATCGGTTCAGGATCGAAGTCCACGGCGAGACGGGCTGGAACAATCTCGCGTTACGGGGTCGCGGGGACCAAGGCGCCGCCAAATGGCGATAAAGTGGTTATCTGCCAAATGATGCGCATCCTGATTCCCGCCCTGTTGGCGCTGGTCCCGCTCGCCGCCGCCGATTTTGATGTCTTCATCCGCAACGCCCGCGTCGTCGACGGGACCGGCAACCCCTGGTACCGCGCCGACGTCGGCCTCCGCGCGGGCCGCATCGTCCGCATCGGCGCCCTTGGCAACGCCACCGCGGACCGCGTCGTCGACGCCGCCAACCGCGTCCTCGCCCCCGGCTTCATCGACGTCCACACGCACATCGAACGCGGCATCTTCCTCTCCCCACGCTCGGACGCCTTCCTCTATGACGGCGTCACCAGCGTCGTCACCGGCAACTGCGGCAACTCCGCAACCGACCTGAAGGACTTCTTCACGCGCCTGGAAAAGGCCGGCACCGGCATGAACATCTCCGCCCTCATCGGGCACAACTCGGTTCGTTCCGCCGTCATGGGCCAGGCCAACCGCGCGCCCAAGCCGGCTGAGCTGACGAAGATGAAAGAGCTCGTCGCCCAGGGCATGCGCGACGGCGCCGTCGGATTCTCCACCGGACTCTGGTACGTTCCCGGGACGTATTCCCAGACTGGCGAAGTGGTGGAACTGGCCAAGGCGGCCTCCGCGTTCGGCGGCGTCTACGCCACCCACATGCGCGACGAAGGCGTCGACATCGAGGCCGCCATCCGCGAGGCGATCACGATCGGGCGGGAATCGCGACTGCCCGTCCAGATCTCGCACTTCAAGATCATCGACCGGCGGCACTGGGAGAAGTCGGTGAAGACGTTGAAGATGGTCGAGGACGCCCGCCGCGAGGGGCTCGACGTGGTCGTGGACCAGTACCCCTACACCGCCGCCAGCGCCAGCATCGACATCTTCTTCCCCCGCGACGTGCTCGCCGACGGCCCCTCCGCCATCCGCGAGCGCCTCAGTTCGCCGGCCTCCCGCAAACGCATCGCCGCCCGCATGGCGAGCGAGCTGACGCTCCGCCAGGGCCAACCCGACTATTCGTTCGCCTATATCGCCGACGCCCCCGAGGACCGCGCCATCGAGGGAAAGAACATCAGCGAAATCAACCTGCTGCGCGGCCGGACCAAATCGCTCGCCAACGAGATCGAAACGCTCATGGATATGCGCATCAAGGGGCGTCCCGTCATTGTTTACCATGTGATGTCCGATCCGGACGTCGAACGGATTATGCGCCATCCGCTCACCGCCATCGCCTCCGACGCCGGCTACGTCCCCTTCGGCGAAGGCATCCCCCACCCCCGCATCTACGGCACCAACGCCCGCGTGCTGGGCCGCTACGTCCGCGAAAAGGGCCTCCTTACCATCGAAGAAGCCATCCGCAAGATGACTTCCCTGC
>CAYMTH010000325.1:0-5194 GCA_964393235.1 uncultured Solibacteraceae bacterium
CGAAGCGGAAGGGAGTGGCGCCGAATGCCCCGGTGAAGCCGCCGGTGCCGCGGCTATAAGGGCGGGGCGCAGGAGGCGCGTTCGACAAGCTTGCAGGGGTAGGTTTCCGACGGCGCCGATTGCTTCGGGTTTTCGATGCGGCGGAGGAGCATGGCGGTGAGTCGCTCGCCGAGCTGATCGACGAAGACGGCGATGGAGGAGAGTTCGGGTTCGAGGATATTGAACTCGGGGCGGTCGCCGCAGCCGATGAGGCTGACCTGGCGGGGGATGGCGATGCCGCGGCGGGTGAGCTCCTTCCAGACGCCGGCGGCGAGTTCGTCGTTGCCGGCGACGATGGAGGTGGGTGTTGCGTCGGCACGGAGGAGTTGCGCGGCGGCGAGCTGGCCGTACTCGGTGTTGACGACGGGCCAGTGGGCGGTGACGGAGGCGGTGACGAGGCCGTGGCGTTTGATGGCGGCGGAGAAGGCCTGATGGCGGCGGCGGAACCAGGGGAACTCGACGTTGCCGACGAAGGCGATGCGGCGGTGGCCGAGGCGGACGAGGTGGTCGACGGCATCGGCGATGCCGGCGCCGTCGTCGAAGAAGACGCAGTTGCGGGCGAGCTGGGCGGGCGGGCCGTCGAAGTCGTTGCCGAGCATGACGTGGGGGATGCGGCGTTTGTCGAGGAGCTGGAGCAGGTTCGGGTGGTGGACGCCGGCGAGGAGGATGCCGTCGACGGCGCCGGATTTTTCGAGCATGCGGGGGAGGGGGAGGTCGGCGGGAGGGAGGGCGCGGCTGTATTCGTAGCGGCTGAAGGTGAGGTCGTAGCCGCGGGCCTGCAGGGTGCGTTCGCAGGAGACGAGCAGGCGCATGTGGAAGGAGTTGATGTTGTCGCGATTGGCGAGGAGGTAGAGGATGGTGTGGGAGGACTGGCTGCGGAGTCTGCTCCAGTTGGCGTTGGGCTGGTAGTTGAGGTCGGCGGCGGCTTTGCGGACGCGGGCGCGCGTGTCGGCATCGGCGTAGCCGCTCTGGTTGAGCACGCGCGAGACGGTGGAGACGCTGACGCCGGCCCTGGCGGCGACGTCGCGGATGGTGGGCATCAGCCCTCCCAGAGCTCCTTCACCATGTGCTCGCCGCCGAGGATGGTGGGGCGTTCGGCGCGGCCGTGGTGCTGGTAGGTGAGCTGCATGTGGTTGAGGCCGAGGAGGTGGAGGATGGAGGCGTGGATGTCGTTGACGTGGGCGTGGCGTTCGATGGCGCGGAGGCCGATTTCGTCGGTGGCGCCGATGGTCTGGCCGCCGCGGACGCCGCCGCCGGCGAAGAACATCGTGAAGCCCCAGGGGTTATGGTCGCGGCCGTTGCCCTTTTCGTTGAACGGGGTGCGGCCGAACTCCCCGCCCCAGACGACGAGGGTTTCCTGGAGCATGCCGCGGCGGTCGAGGTCTTCGAGCAGAGCGGCGACGGGCTGGTCGGACGCCTTGCACCACTTGGCGTGATTGCCCTCGAGATTGGTGTGGGCGTCCCAGCCGGAGCCGGAGCCGCAGTAGAGTTCGACGAAGCGGACGCCGCGTTCGACGAGGCGGCGGGCGAGCAGGCAGTTGCGGCCGAAGACGGCGGTTTCGGGCTGGTTGAGGCCGTAGAGCTCCTTGGTCTCCTCGGTTTCGGTGGAGAGGTCGACCGCTTCGGGGCCGGACTTTTGCAGCTGGTAGGCGAGTTCGAAGCTACGGATGCGGGCCTCGAGAGTGGAGTCGTCGGGGTGGAGGTTGGCGTAGTCGCGGTTCTGTTCGTTGAGCAGGGCGAGGCGGGCGCGCTGGCGCTCGTCGGTCTGTCCCTCGGAGAGCTGGGTGTTGAGAATCGGGTTGGGCCCCTGGCGGAAGAGGGTGCCCTGATAGACGGCGGGGAGGAAGCCGGAGCCCCAGTTTTTGGCGTTGCCAAAGGGTTCGCGTTCGTCGATCATGCTGACGAAGGTGGGGAGATTCTTGTTGGCTGTGCCGAGGCCGTAGGTGACCCAGGCTCCGAGCGAGGGGCGGCCGGAGAGGATGTCGCCGGTATTCATCTGGCTGACGCCGCCGGCGTGATTGAGCCCGTTGGACTGGCAGGAGCGGAGTACGGCGAGCTTGTCGGCGTGTTTGGCGATGTGGGGGTAGAGTTCGCTGATCCAGATGCCCGATTTGCCGTGCTGCTTCCACTTGCGCGGGCTGCCCATGAGGGTGTTGTTCGCCGTGCCCATGGCGGTGATGACCTTGCCGAAGCTCGCGGGCATGGGCTGGCCGTGCATCTCGTTGAGCCTGGGCTTGGGATCGAACAGATCGATGTGGGACGGCGCGCCTTCCATGAAGAGGAAGATGACGGCCTTGGCCTTGGGCGCGTGGTGGGGCTTGCGCGGGATGGTGGGATCGTGGAGCGTCGCGGCTTGCGACTCTTCGGCGAGCATGGCGGCCATGGCCATGGCTCCCAGGCCGGAGCCTGCGCCGCGGAGCAGCGCGCGTCGGGTGAGATCGATGGGTTTCAACATGGCGTCAGTCGATGTAGAGGAATTCCGAGGAGCTGAGCAGGGAGAGGCAGAGATCTTCGAGAGCGCCGGGGCCGAGGTGGGCCTGTTTGGCGAGGAAGTCCTGGCTGCGCTGAGATTCGGCGGGCGAGGGGGCGCGGCCGAGCGTGAGGCGGAAGGCGCGTTCGACGAGGGCGTCGCGGGACTGGCCGGCGTCGTTGGCGACGCGGCCGGCGAGCGAGCGGGCGAAGTTGGCGGCGGCCTGGCCGTTCATTAGTTCAAGGGCCTGGTCCGGCGTGACGGTTTCCTGGCGGCGGCCGCAGCTGTCGATGGCGAGCGGCTGGTCGAAGGCCTGGAGCATCGGGTAGCGGACGAGGCGGCGGGCGAAAATGTAGACGCTGGCGCGGTACTCGTCTTCGGGCCCGTTGGATTTGCGCCAGTGGCGGCCCTCCTGGATCTCGGTGCCCTTCGGCACGGCGGGGAAGACGCCGGGGCCGCCCATCTTTGTGTTGAGAAGGCCGGAGACGGCGAGCATCGAGTCGCGGATGGCCTCGGACTCGAGGCGGCGGCGCGGGTAGCGCCAGAGGAGCTTGTTCTCGTTGTCGACCGTGGCGGCGGCTTCGTTGAAGTCCGACGACTGGCCGTAGGTGGCGCTGAGGACGATGCGGCGGTGGAGTTTCTTCAGACTCCAGTTGTCGGTGGTCGTGAAGGTTCTGGTGAGGTAGTCGAGAAGTTCGCGGTGGGACGGGCGCTCACCCATGAGGCCGAAATCGTTGGGCGTGCCGGCGATGCCGCGGCCGAAGTGGTAGTGCCAGACGCGGTTGACGATGACGCGGGTGGTGAGCGGGTTATTCGGGTCGGCGAGGATGTCGGCGAGGGCGGCGCGGCGGCCGGAGGAGTTCATGCCGGGCAGGGACGTGACCTTGGCCGGAGCGGGGTCGAGGATCGAGAGCCAGCCGGGCTGCACCTCTTCCATCGGGGAGAGATGCGCGCCGGCTTTGAGGACGTGCGTGGCGGGGGCGACCATGTCCTGATCGCGCATGATCTGCAGGCGCGGGAGCGGTTCGGGGAGCAGGTGCTTGTAGGCGTCGAGTTCGGCGAGGAGCGCTTTGTATTTGGCCTTGCCGGCGGCGTCGAGCTTCTTGGCGGCGATGTCGGCTTCGGGCACTTCGACCTGGGTGATTGCCTTGTGATAGATCTGCCAGTCGTAGGGCGTGCGGCTGGCGGCCGGCTTGAGGATTACCTCCTGCACCTCTTCGGGGAAACGCTCGGTGTACTCCTTGCGATACTTGGCGCGGGCCGGGGCGATGAGCTCCTCGATTTTGTCGAGCACCGGTTTGGCGGCTTCGCGGTAGGTCGCCATCTTCGCGTTGTAGGCGGCGATCTCGGCGGCGGTGGCGGCGGTGGCCTCGTCGTCGATCTTGATGTTGGCGAAAAAGGCCTGGAAGCGGTAGTAGTCCTTGTGGCGGAGCGGATCGAACTTATGATCGTGGCAGCGCGCGCAGCCGAGCGTGATGCCCATGAAGGCGAAGGCGGTGTTGTCGGTGAGGTCGTTGAGCAGCTCCTGACGGCGGAGGGGGATGTTGGCCTGGTTGAACTCGTCCTCGAAGAGGCGCAGGAAGCCGAGGCCGGGGAGAGCTTTGGTGTCGCCGGGGTAGAGTTCGTCGGCGGCGATCTGTTCGCGGATGAAGCGGTTGAAGGGCTTGTCCTCGTTCCAGGACTGGATGACCCAATCGCGGTAGCGCCACATGTTGGGGCGGGTGTCGTCCTGCTTGAAGCCGTCGGAATCGGAGTAGCGGACGACGTCGAGCCAGTGGCGGCCCCAGCGTTCGCCGTAACGGGGCGAGGCGAGCAGGCGGTCGACGAGGCGTTCCTCGGCGCCGGGTTTGTTGTCGGCGAGGAACTGCTGCACTTCGGCGGGCGTGGGGGGGATGCCCGTGAGATCGAGCGTGACGCGGCGGATGAACGTCTGGCGGGAGGCCGGGCCGGAAGGGCGAATACCTTTGGCCTTCAGCTTGTCGTAGATGAAGTGGTCGATTTCATTGCGGGCCCAGCGTTTGCCGTCTTCGTCGAGGGCGGGCAAGGGCGGCGCCGCGACGGGCGGGATGGCCCACCACTTCTTTTGGATTGGATTAAACGTCGGTTCGGCCGCGAGCGACCCGGCGAACAGGAGTGCCAGCGAGATGCGCATCAATGTGGAAATGTTTTCATACCGGTTTGTGGGTTGTCAACGCGGGCGGGGCGGGGATCGATTTCGCGGCGCGCCGCGGATAGACTGTAGGCGTCATGAAACGCTACCTGTGGTGGATTCCGGTGGCCGTCGCGTTGCTGGCGGCCGCGCCCTCGCGCGGGACGCGCGCGATTTCGCTGGCCGAACTGCGGGACAAGATCGAGGGCGGCTGGGCCGGGCAGATGATCGGCGTCAGCTACGGCGCCCCGACGGAGTTTCGCTATCTGAATCGCGTGATTCCGGAGGGCGAGTTACCCGAGTGGCGCCCGGAAAAGATTTCGAACGCGCTGGACCAGGACGATCTCTACGTCGACATGACGTTTGCGAAGGTGCTGGACGATAAAGGCCTCGACGCGACGACGGAGGATTTCGGGGCGATGTTCCGCGACGCCAAGTACCGGCTGTGGCACGCCAATCTGGCGGCGCGGCGGGCGCTGAAGCGGGGCGTGCCGGCGCGACTGGCGGGGACGCCGAAGTACAACGTGCACGCCAAC
>CAYMTH010000325.1:5204-6382 GCA_964393235.1 uncultured Solibacteraceae bacterium
GACATCGACTTTCAGATCGAGGCGGACTTCATCGGCATGATGGCGCCGGGGCTGCCGCGGGCGGCGGTCGATCTCGGCTGGCGGGCCGGGCGGGTGATGAACTACGGCGACGGCATTTACGGCGGCATGTTTGTTTCGTGCATGTACGCGGCGGCCTTCTTCGACAGCGACCCGCGGCGGATCGTCGAGGCGGGGCTGGCGTGTCTGCCGGCGCGGTCGCCGTACGCGCAAGTGGTGGCGGATCTGCTGACGTGGTCAAAGGCGGAGCCGGAGGACTGGATCGGCGTGTGGAACCGGCTGGAGCAGAAGTGGAACCGGCGGGAGCCGTGTCCGGAGGGCGCGACGCACCCGTTCAATATCGACGCGAAGCTGAACGGTGCTTATGTGGCGATGGGCGTGCTGTATGGCAAGGGCGACATCGGCGCGACGATGCGGATTGCGACGCGGTGCGGCCAGGACTCGGATTGCAATCCGTCGAGCGCGGCGGGGATCGTCGGCGTGGCGATGGGATACAAGCGGATTCCCGAGGTATGGAAGTCGGGCATTCCGGCGATTGCGCGGGAGAAGTTCCGCTACACCGACTATTCGTTCGAGACGATCGTCGAAAGTACGATGAAGCGCACGGTGGCGCTGGCGGTGAAGAACGGCGGACGCGTGGAGGGCGAGCGGTTGCACGTGAAGGCGCAGACGCCGCAGGCGGCCCGGTTCGAGATCTGGGACGACTACGGGGCGCCGGTGGAGCGGGTGGCCGTCGAGGATCCGCGGTGGACGTGGACGGGCGCGTGGACGCAGCGCGACGCCGACCGGCGCGGGCGCACGGCGCGCACGGCGGGGGCGAAGGGCGCCGAGGTGTCGATCGCCTTCGAGGGCACGGGCGCGATTCTCTCCGGCCCGTATCTGCCGGCGGGCGGCAAGGCGGACGTCTATCTCGACGGCAAGCTGGACCGCACCGTCGACGTCTATCCGGACGAGGATTCGACGAAGGGCGGGGAAGCGGTGTGGCACGCCTTCGGGTTGAACCCGGGCCGGCACACGGTGCGTTTGGTGGTGCGCGGGGAGCCGTATCCAGGTTCTAAGGGCGGTCAAATCACGCTGGGAAGTCTGATCATTTTCCGCTAGGAGAGAGGCCATGTTCGTCGTTCACGATCTGGGGCTGGCGATCCTGTTCTGCGTCATCA
>CAYMTH010000326.1:0-6381 GCA_964393235.1 uncultured Solibacteraceae bacterium
TGTCGAGGGCGTCCGTCAGTTCTTCGCGGATGATCGCGTCGATCTGCTTGAACAGGTCTTCGTTGATCGCCGGGGAGACGAATTCGCGCTTCGCCTTGCCGCAAAGCTTCTGCAGTTCCTTGATGCCCGCGATGATCTTCTTGCAGCACTCGTGGCCGAACTCGAGGGCGCCGAGCACTTCCTCTTCGTTGATGTGCTTCGCGCCGGCTTCGACCATCACGATGCCGGTTTCCGTGGCGGCGACGACGACCGAGATCGAAGATTCCTTCGTCTGGGCGTACGTCGGATTGGCGACGAACTTGCCGTCCACCTTGCCGACGCGCACCGCGCCGAGCACTTCGTGGAACGGAATGGTGGAGATGGCCAGGGCGCCGGCGGCGCCGACCATAGCCAGCGGGGCCGGATCGCGCTCGGTTTCAGCCGAGAGCACCAGCCCGATGATCTGCGTTTCGTCGCGGAACCCTTCCGGGAACAGCGGGCGGATGGGACGGTCAATCAGGCGGCAGGTGAGCGTTTCCTTCTCGCTCATGCGGCCTTCGCGCTTGATGAAGCCGCCCGGGAACTTGCCGGCGGCGTACGTGCCCTCACGGTAGTCAACCGTGAGAGGGAAAAAGCTCGCGCCCGCGCGCGGCCTGCCGGAACAGCAAGCCGTCACGAGAACAACGTTGTCGCCGGAACGAACAACGAGGGCGCCGTCCGCCTGTTTGGCCATCAGGCCGGACTCAATCGTGAGAACCGTGCCAAACAGGTCGATTTCGACTTTATGCAACATGTGATTTCCTTGAACCTTGGTAGAACTTCGCGCTTCCGGCGCGAACGGGAATCAAGGAGACTTAGGGTGCTTGAACGAGGGGTGGGTCCGCTCACCGGAGCGGATTTGCCGGGCCTATACGAGGTCCCGTACCGATCGAAGGTCCACTAGCGGCGGATACCGATGGAGGAGATCAGAGCCTGATAACGCTCAGGGCTCCGGCTCTTGAGGTAGTCCAGCAAGCGACGGCGGCGCGCCACCATGGTCAGGAGACCGCGGCGGGAACCGAAATCCTTCTTGTGGGACTTAAAGTGCTCCGTGAGCTCGGCGATACGCTGGCTCAAGAGCGCAACCTGCACCTCTGGCGAACCACAATCGTTCTTATTGATCCGGTACTTCGTGATGATGTTCTGCTTGGACTCAACTGCCAGGGCCATGGGGGTGCTGTGGATACTCCTTAGTCTTACCTTAATCGCTTTTTTTCAGCTCTCAGGATAGCACACATGAAACACGTTTCTCACGCCGGGGTCACTTCGGGGGCATCCGGAGGGCGCCGTCGAGGCGGATCGTCTCGCCGTTGAGCATCGGATTGGCGAGAATCGCAAGGGCGAGTTGCGCGTATTCCGCGGGCTGCCCCAAACGGTTCGGGAACGGCACGGTGCGGCCGAGTTCCTCCTTCACCTGCGCCGGCAGCGCGGCAAGAAGCGGCGTGTCGAACAGGCCCGGAGCAATCGAAACCACGCGAATCCCGGAGCGGGCGAACTCGCGCGCCAGCGGAAGCGTAAGCCCGGCTACCCCGGCCTTCGAGGAGGCATAGGCCGCCTGGCCGATCTGCCCGTCGAAAGCGGCGATCGACGACGTGAGAACGATGACGCCCCGCTCGCCGTTCTCATCCGGCTCGTTCCGCATCATCGCCGCGGCCGCGAGCCGCGCGACGTTGAACGCGCCGATCAGGTTTACCTCGATCACACGGGCGAAGGCCTCGAGCGGCAGCGGGCCGTCCTTGCCGACCGTGCGCTGCGCCGTAGCGAGGCCCGCGCAGTGGACGACGCCGTGCAGCGCGCCGTGCGCCGCACAGGCGAGATCGACGGCCTGCTGCACGTCCTCCGGGCTGGTGATGGAACCGGCGACCGACGGCGCGGGCGCGGCCTGCAGGTCGAGCACGACCGGATGCGCGGAGGCGGCGGCGAGCGCGGCCGCGGTGGCGGCGCCGAGTCCGGAGGCGCCTCCGGTGACGAGAAAAGACTTGCCGGCGATTTGCATGGGCTTCTGCCTTCGAGCATAGCCGGGCTGTGGCGCCAAAACATAATCGCTATACTTTGTTCAAGTCATCCCATGCCGATCGACTGGTTCCCGCTCTGGCTGAGTTTGCGCGTAGCGCTGCTGGCGACCCTGCTGGCGGCGGCGCTGGCGATTCCGGCCGCCTACCTGCTGGCGAACCGGGAGTTCAAGGGGCGGGAGACGCTGGACGCGGCCTTGACGCTGCCGCTGGTGCTGCCGCCGACGGTGCTGGGCTATTACCTGCTCGTGGTGATGGGGCGGGAGAGCTGGCTGGGCGGCCTCTGGGAGACCGTGTTCGGCGAGCCGCTGGTCTTCACCTGGAAGGCGGCGGTGGTGGCGGCGGTGCTGCACTCGGCCCCGCTGCTAGTGAAGTCGACGCGGGCCGCGCTCGAGAGCGTGGACCACGCCTACGAGCGGGCGGCGCGGACGCTGGGCGCGCCGGAGTGGAAGATCTTCTGGCGGGTGACGCTGCCGCTCGTGCGGCGCCCGGTGATGGCGGCGGCGGCTCTGGCGTTCGCGCGCTCGCTCGGCGATTTCGGCGTGACGATCATGGTGGCGGGCAACATTCCCGGGCGCACGCAGACGGTGGCGGTGGCGATCTATGACGCCGTCGAGGGCGGCAACGGCGACGCGGCCCGGTGGCTGGTGATCGTGGTGAGCGCGGTGGCGCTGGGGCTGTTGACGCTGGCCAACCGGCTGGCGCCGCGGAGGCTGGCGGGATGATCTCGGCGCGACTGAAGAAGGCGTTCCCGGCCGGACCGGATTCGCGGGCGTTCTCACTCGACGTGCACCTGGAGGCGGGCGCGGGCGTGACGGTGCTGTTCGGGCCGAGCGGGTCGGGCAAGTCGCTGACGCTCGAGTGCATCGCCGGCTTCGCGCGGCCGGACGAGGGGCGGATTCTGCTCGACGACGCGATCCTCTACGACGGCGCGGCGCAGGTATTTCTGCCGCCGCAGAAGCGGCACTGCGGGTACGTGTTTCAGAACTACGCGCTGTTCCCGCACATGACGCTGCGCGAGAATCTGGAGTTCGGCGCGGCGTCGTTGAAGAATCTGGAGCGGCACAAGCGGGTGAGCGAGATGCTGGAACGGTTCGGGCTCGGCGAGGTGGCGGGAAGGCGGCCGCACGAGCTGTCGGGCGGACAGAAGCAGCGCGGGTCGATCGCGCGAGCGCTGCTGGCCGGGCCGCGCGTGTTGCTGCTCGACGAGCCGGCGCAGGGGCTGGACGCGGTGCTGCGGGCGGACCTGTACGCGATCCTGCGCGAGGTGCAGAACGACTTCCCGGTGCCGGCGCTGCTGGTGACGCACGACCTCGACGAGGCGCTGGAACTGGGCGACCAGATGCACGTCTACCGCGAAGGGCGCATCGTGCAGAGCGGGACGCCGCAGGCGGTGCTCGACGCGCCGGGTTCGCTGGAAGTGGCGCGGATGCTCGGGGTGTACAACGTGCTGCGGGCGGAGATCCTGTCGCTCGATCCGGGGCGGAACCGGAGCACGGTGCGGGTGGACGAGTGGGAGATCGAGGGCGTCTATTACCCGGGTCACCTGAAGGGCGCGCACGTCACGTTGTGCTGCGTGCCGGGGCAGGTGAAGGTGGAGCCGCGCGAGGGCGCGCCGCGGGCCGGGACGATGGGCTTGGAACTCGAGCATGTGGCCGCCGGACCGGGCATCGCGCGGCTGTGGTTCGCGGGCGGCTTGCGGGCGGAGATCGACCGGGCGGAGTGGGAGGCGATGGCCTCGGCGCGGGACTTCGCCGTGTCGATCCCGGCGGGCGCGCTGCGGCTGGTGAAGGGATGATCCGGTGCGCGATCACCAACGGGAAGGTGCTCGGGGATGAGGTGCTGCGGCGGGTGGACTGGGTGCAGGTGCGCGAGAAGGAACTGCCGGCGCGGGCGCTGACGGGACTGGTGCGGGGCTACGGGGGGCGGGGGCCGAAGGTGATCGTGAACACGCGGGCCGACGTGGCGCGCGCGACGGGAGCGGACGGCGTGCATCTGCCGGGCGGGTCGATCGCGCCGTCGGTGCTGCGGCGGTTCGTGGGGGCGGGATTCCTGATCGGCGTCTCGTGCCATTCGATCGGCGAAGTGGAGCGGGCGGAGGCGGAGGGGGCGGACTACGCCTTCCTGAGCCCGATCTACGCGTCGCCGTCGAAGCCCGGGTACGGGCCGGCGCTGGGGCTGTAGGCGCTGGCGGCGGCGTGCGCGCGGGTGCGGATCCCGGTGCTCGCGCTGGGCGGGGTGGACGAAGCGCGGGCGGCGGAGTGTGCGGCGGCCGGCGCGGCGGGGTTCGCGGCGATCTCGGCGTTTGGGGGGTAGCGCGGGATCGGGGAGAATGGGGGAATGCGGTTCATCGGCTCGATCCTTTTCGCGGCTTGTTTGTGGGGGCAGGAGGAGTGGCGGGAGATCGAGATCGACGGGCGGACGGTGCGCGTCGCGATCGTCGAGGGGGAGGCGATCTGGCAGGGCGACATCGTGCTCGGCACACCGGGGAAGATGGGCCGGGCGTCGGCGGTGGTCACCGGGCAGAGGTTCCGCTGGACCGACAACGTAATGCCGTACGTGATCGACGACGACGTGCCCGACCGGGCGCGCGTCGAAGGGGCGATCCGGCACTGGAACGAGCGGACTGTGATGCGCATGGTGCCGCGGACCAACGAGGCGAACTATATTCAGTTCCGGCGGCGGAACGGCTTCGCGTGCAGTTCGAACGTCGGGATGATCGGGGGGCGGCAGTTCATCAACCTGCCGGACAACTGCCCGCTGGGATCGGTGATTCACGAGATCGGGCACGCGGCCGGGCTGTATCATACGCAGTCGCGGGAGGACCGGGACCTCTACATCCGGGTGAACGAAGACGGGATTCAGCGGGACAGCCTGAGCCAGTACGCGCGGCAGTTGACGGCGTCGGAGGACGTGGGGACGTATCCGTTCGACTCGATCATGCACTACAACGTGACGGGGTTCGCGCTGCCGGGGGAGACGGCGATGACGACCGTGCCGGCGGGGATTCCGCTCGGGCAGCGGGACGGGCTGAGCCCCTCCGACGTCGACACGGTGGCGCGGATGCAGGGGGCGCGGCCGGCGAAGACCGTGATCGCGTCGAACCCGGCGGGGCTCGAGGTGACGGTGGACGGGCAGCGGGTGACGACGCCGGCGGAGTTTGAATGGCCGGCGGGGTCGCGGCACACGGTGGGCGTGGAAGCCCGGGCGGACGGTGGCACGCGGCTGGAGTTTGCGCGGTGGAGCGACTTCGGGGACCGGACGCACGAGATCACGGCGGGGCCGGAGACGACGGTGTTCACGGTTCACATGCGGCGGCTGCTGCGGCTGCCGGTGGGGGCGTCGCCGACGAACGGCGGGCGGGTGGAGGTGCGCGGCGCAGCGGAGGGGACGTGGATTCCCGACGGCGGGCGGGTGGAACTGGAAGCGCAGCCGGCCGAGGGGTTCCGGTTCGCGAACTGGAGCGGGTTTGGATTCTTCACGGCGCACGGGAGCGCGAATCCGATCCGGTTCGCGATGACGTCGCCGCAGCTGACATACACGGCGGGGTTCACGACGAGCGCGGTGACGACGGTGACGACGGCGCCGGCGGGACTGCGGATCCAGGTGGACGGCACGGCGTACACGGCGCCGCGGCAGTTCGTGTGGGCGGCGGGGACGCGGCACGAGGTGAACATCGAGACCGTCGAGCAAGCGACGCTGGGCGGGGGCGCGCTGCACCGGTTCCGCGGCTGGAGCGACGGGGGCGAGCAGAGGCACACGGTGACGGCGGAGGCCGGGGGCGGGACGGTGACGGCGGAGTTCGACACGAGCTACCAGGTGCTGACGGCTTCGTCGCCGTCGGGGGGCGGGCGGGTGGTGCTGGATCCTCCGGTGACCGATGGGCGGCTGGCGGCCGGGACGGTGGTGACGGCGACGGCGGAGCCGGCGAACGGGTTCGGGTTCTCGGCGTGGGCGGGGAACCGGCCGGGGCTCGCGGCGCGGCAGGAGATCGTGGTCGACGGGGTGCTGGACTTGCAGGCGCGGTTCGCGCAGCCGGGCGTGCTGACGGCGGCCGGGTTGGTGAACGCAGCGTCCTACGGCGGGGGGACGGTGGCGCCGGGCTAGATCGTCACCATCTTCGGGCTGGGGGTGGGGCCGGAGGTGGCGCTCAAGCGCAATCCCAGGCTGGTGTACGGGCGGATGACAGGCTGGGGCCAGACGGGGCCGTGGTCGCAGATGGCCGGACATGACATCGACTACATCGCACTGACCGGCGCCCTTCACACGATGGGGCGCGCAGGACAGCCGCCGGCGCCGCCGCTGAACCTCGTCGGTGATTTTGGCGGTGGGTCGCTATATCTGATCACAG
>CAYMTH010000327.1:0-6372 GCA_964393235.1 uncultured Solibacteraceae bacterium
CGCGAAGAAGAAAAGCGGTCCGCTGACGGCCGAGCCGCAGGATGCCGACGACGCGATCGCGCGGATCGTCGGCGCGGCCAAATACCTGCGCGAACAGGACGGCTATTCGCCGGCGCCGTACCTGCTGCTCGCCGGGTTCCGCTTCGGCGAACTGCGCGCCTCCGGCGAGACCATCGACGCTTCAAAGCTCGACGCGCCGCCCACCGAACTGCGCCAACAGATTAAGAAAGCGTCCCTCGAAAGCGACTGGGCCGGTGTGCTGGCCGGCGCCGAGTCGGCCCTGGCCCTGCCCTGCGGCCGCGGCTGGCTGGATCTGCATCGCTACGCCGCGCGGGCCTGCACCGAACTCGGCTGGTACTATGACGGTTTCCGCAAGGGCATCGTCGCCGGCGTCCGTTCGGTTCTGCAGGACTACCCGGACCTGCCCAAACTCACCCTGCTCGACGACACGCCGACGGCGAACGCCGAGACCGTGGCCTGGATCGAGAGCGACGTTTTGGCCGGCGCGGCCGCCCCCTCCGACAGCATGCCGTCGTACGATCCGGCGCCCGTGTCCTACAGTACCCCCGCCGACTCGGGCCACGAAGAACTCGGCGCGCCGCCCGACGCGTGGGAACTCGCCCAGCAGGCGCTCCGCTCCGGCCGGATCCGCGAAGCCGTCGAACTCATCGACCGCGAGGCGAAGATGGAGCGTTCCGGCCGCGGCCGCTTCCTGCGCCGCACCCAACTCGCCCGCATCTTCATCGACTCCGGCAACGAGCCCATGGCCATGCCGATTCTCGAACAGCTCGCCAGCGAAATCGAGTCCCGCGACCTCGAGGATTGGGAGCCGTCGGAGACCATCGCCCACCCGCTTTCGCTCCTCTACCGCTGCCTGGCCCGTACGGACCGGGACAGCGACGAAGTGAAGAAACTCTACGCCAAAATCTGCCGCCTCGACCCCGTCGCCGCCATGAGCATGCTGAGATAAGGAATCATGCCCCGCGCCGACCTCGAGAATCTTGTCACAATCCCCCTGCTCGACCGCCTCGTCGACCGCGATCCGCGCAACTCCCAGGAGCCGCTCATGTCGCGCGCGCAGTCGGTGCGCCTGCTGAAGGAGTCGCTGCGCCGGGATATTGAATGGCTGCTCAACACGCGGCGCATCAACGAGGAGTCCACCGACCCGAAGGCCGAGCTGACGCATTCGCTGTTCAACTACGGCTTGCCGGATCTGACCCACTACTCGTTCAATTCGAGCCGCGACATGGGCCGCGTCACGTGGCTTCTCGAAAACACCGTAGCCATCTTTGAACCCCGCCTCCGCAACGCCAAGGTCTTCGTGGAGCCGGTGGACAAGGGCAGCCTCAAAATCAAGTTCCGCGTCGAAGGCATGCTGGTGATGGATCCCGCCCCCGAACGCGTCTCGTTCGACACCACGCTCGACGTCACCAGCCAGTCCTACACCGTGGAGGGCAGCTGATCGTGCGGGACGACCTGCTCTTTTACTACGAACGCGAACTGACCTTCATCCGCCAGATGGGGGCCGATTTCGCCGAAAAGTACCCGAAAATCGCCTCCCGGCTGGTTCTCGAAGCCAACCAGTGCGAGGACCCGCACGTCGAGCGCCTGCTCGAAGCCTTCGCTTTCCTGGCCGCCCGCGTCCACCTCAAGATCGACGATCAGTTCCCCGAAATCACCGAGGCGCTGCTGTCGATCGTCTACCCGCATTTCATCCGGCCCATCCCGTCGATGACCATCGTCGAGCTCTTCACGGATCTCGAAAACGCCGGGCTCGCCAACGGCCTGCCGGTCGCGCGCGGCACCAGCCTGCAGTCGCGCCCCGTCGACGGCCTGCCCATGCGGTTCCAGACCTGCCAGCAGGTCACCTTCTGGCCCTTCCAGATCGCGAATACGCAGTGGAAAACGCCGGACCGCCTGGTGCCCCCGGCCCGCGTGACCAGCGCCGTCGCCTGCCTCCGCGCCGAACTGCGCCTGACCGGGCAGATCCCTTTTGAGAAGCTCAACGGCCTGTCCGAACTGAAGTTCTACCTCAACGGCGAATCGGCTGTCATCAACACCCTCTACGAGCTGCTGAGCCACAGCTGCTCGCAGATCCTGTTGCGCGACCTCGCGCCCAACTCACGCCGCCCCACCATCACCCTGCCCGGCTCCTGCCTGGAAGCCTGCGGCTTTGACGAAAACGAGGCGATGCTGCCCTATCCGAAGCGTTCCTTCGAGGGCTACCGGCTCATCCAGGAATACTTCCACTGCCCGGAAAAGTTCTTCTTCTTCCGGCTCAAAGGCCTCGAAGCGCTGCTCACCTCCGGTTTCAAGGGCGGCTTCGAAGTCGTGTTCCTGATCGACCGCTTCGAACGCTCCGAGCGCATGCAGCAACTCGAGGTTTCCGTCGACGCCAAGACGCTCCGGCTCAACTGCACGCCGATCATCAACCTCTTCAACCAGACGGCCGAGCCGATCCTGCTGACGCAGAACAAGACCGAGTACACCATCGTGCCCGACGTGCGCCGGCAGCACGCGATGGAAATCTTCTCCATCGAAGAGGTCCTCAGCGCCAACGCCACCACCGGCGAAGTCACCTACTTCGAGCCCTTCTACAGCTACCGCCACGGCACCATCCGCGAACGCCGGCAGACCTTCTGGCACGCCGTCCGCCGCGTCTCCAACCGGCGCAACGACGAAGGCACCGACGTCTCCATCTGCCTTGTCGACGTCGTCGGCCGGCCCATGCGGCCCGATTTCGACGCCCTCACCGTGCGCACCGTCTGCACCAACCGCGACATCCCCTCGCGCATGCCCTTCGGCAACGAGCAGGGCGACCTCGAATCGCAAGGCATGGCTGCGGTCCGCAAGGCCATCATCCTCCGCAAGCTCACCCCCACGGTGCGCCCGCCGACGGGCAAGGGCGCCCTCTGGCGGCTCATCTCGCACCTGTCGCTCAACCATCTTTCGCTCGTCGAGGACGGCCGCGAGGCGTTGCAGGAGATCCTCCGCCTCTACGAATACGCCAGCTTCTCGCACCTGCAGAAGCAGATCGCCGGCATCACCAGCCTCAGCAACAAGCGCGAATTCGCGCGCCTGATCTCGGAAAACGGCATCACGTTCGCGCGCGGTGTCGCCATCGACCTGGAGCTGGACGAAGAGCAGTTCGTCGGCGCCGGCGCCTATCTGTTCGCCGCCGTCATCGAGCGCTTCCTGGCGCTGTACACGACGATGAACAGCTTCACCCGCCTCACCGTCCACAGCAAGCAGAGAAAGGAGGTACTCGGCAAATGGTCTCCGAGAGCGGGACGCCAGATCCTGATCTGAACGAGCCTGAATACGACGCCCCGGTCCTCCGTCATGCCATGCCGCCGCCGGGCCACGCCTATATGCGCGGCCGGATGGAAGAGGAAGGGCCGTCGTTCCAGTTCTTTCAGGCCATCCGCCTGCTTGAGCGCCTGGCGCCCGACCGCGCCCCCGTCGGCCACTATGCTCCGCCGTCGCAGGAAATCGCCCGCTTCAAGGTGAACCAGCAGCTGGGCTTCCCCGCCAGCGAAATCCAGCGCATCGAGTTCAAGGAGTCCGGCCAGGCCGAGGTCACCGTCAACTTCATGGGCCTCACCGGGCCCCAGGGCGTCCTGCCGCTCTACTACACCGAGTTCATCCGCGAACGCTTCCGCCAGCGCGACACCTCCGCCGCGGCCTTCTTCGACATCTTCAACCACCGGATGATCTCGCTGTTCTTCCAGGCCTGGGAAAAGTACCGCTTCCCCATCGCCTACGAACGCGGCGACCGCGACCGGTTCTCCCATATCCTCCTCGACCTGGTCGGCATGGGCACCGACGGCCTGCAGCGCCGCCTGCCGATCCCGGATGACTCGCTGATCTTCTACTCCGGCCTGCTCTCCTCGCGGCACCGTCCCGCCTCCGGCCTCGCCAACCTGATCGCCGATTACTTCGACGTCCCCTGCGACATCCAGCAGTTCATCGGCGCCTGGTACCCGCTCAACGACGACTCCCTCTGCGTCTTCGATACCGCCGATTCCTTCTCCGAGCAGCTCGGCGTCGGCGCCATCGTCGGCGACGAGGTCTACGACCAGCAGTCCGCCGTCCGCCTCATCATCGGGCCCCTGACGCTCAAGCAGTACCGCGACTTCCTCCCCGACGGCTCCGCCCACATTCCCCTCCGGGAACTTGCTCGTTTCTATGCCGGCCCCTCCATGGACTTCGAGGTGCAGTTGATCCTCGCCAAGGAAGAGGTCCCGGCCACCCATACCGGCCTCGGCGCTGAACCACACGCCGGCCCCGGCCCCTACCTGGATGAGGTTCAGCTCGGCTGGACCACCTGGGTGAAAACCAAATCTCGTACCGAAGACGCGTACGAAGCTGTACTCCGTTTCTAAACCGAAAGGACCCCCTATGAGCGTGAACCTCAAATCGCTGATTGGCAAGCTAAACTCCAACACGCGCAGTGCAGTGGAAGACGCCGCCAAATTGGCCATGTCCCGCACGAATTACTACATCGAGGTGGAGCACTTCCTCCGCCTGCTGATGGACGGGACCGATAACGACTTCGCCTATATCGCGACCCACTACGGCATCAACGCCAGCCGCCTTACCCAGGAAGTCGACGCCAGCATCGACAAGCTGAAGCGCGGCAACGCCCGCACGCCCGGCATCGGCGAGTCGGTTTTGAAGATGCTCACCGAGGCCTGGACCGTCGGCTCCATCGAGTTCAACGCCGGCCAGATCCGCACCGGCTTCTGCGTCCTCGCGCTGCTGTCCAACGAGGAACTCGCCCGCCAGGTGAAGGAGTTCTCCAAGGAACTGCAGAAGATCAACGTCGAAGGCCTCAAGAAGGAGTTCATGCTCATCACGCAGAACTCCTCCGAGGAGACCGCGCCGCTCGCCGGCGGGGCCGGCGCTTCCGCCGCCGCGGCCGCCGCGCAGGGCAAGCCCGGCGCCGGCAAGACGCCGAACCTCGACGCCTACACCGAGAACTTCACCGAAAAGGCCCGCAAGGGCAAGATGGACGCCGTGCTCGGCCGCGACACCGAGATCCGGCAGCTGCGCGCCATCCTGCTCCGCCGCCGCCACAATAACCCGATTCTCACCGGCGAACCCGGCGTCGGCAAGACCGCCGTCGTCGAAGGCCTCGCCGCCCGCATCGCCATCGGCGACGTCCCGCCGCCGCTCAAGAACGTCGAGCTCCACTCGCTCGACCTCGCGCTGCTCCAGGCCGGCGCCGGCATCAAGGGCGAGTTCGAAAACCGCCTCAAGGGCCTCATCGAGGAAGTCAAATCCAGCCCCAAGCCGATCATCCTCTTCATCGACGAAGCGCACACCATGATCGGCGCCGGCGGCCAGGCCGGCCAGAACGACGCCGCCAACCTGCTCAAGCCCGCCCTCGCCCGCGGCGAGCTGCGCACCATCGCCGCCACCACGTGGTCGGAATACAAGAAGTACTTCGAGAAGGATCCCGCCCTCACCCGCCGCTTCCAGGTGGTCAAGGTCGAAGAGCCCGACGAAAACACCTGTTTGGTGATGATGCGCGGCGTGGTCACCTTCCTCGAGAAGCACCACCAGGTCCGCATCCTCGACGAAGGCGTGGATGCCGCCGTGCGCCTCTCGCACCGCTACGTCGCCGGCCGCCAGCTGCCCGATAAGGCCGTCAGCGTCCTCGACACCGCCTGCGCCAAGCTCTCGCTCGGCCAGAACTCCACCCCCGCGCCGATCGAAGACCTGCAGCGCCGCCTCGACGACCTCGAAGTCCAGCAGCGCGTCCTCTCCCGCGAGCAGGCCGTCGACACCGACCACTCCGCCCGTCTCGCCAAGATCGCCGCTGAAATGGAAGAGGCCAAGACGAAGCTCGAAGCCATGAAGGCCCGCTTCGCCAAGGAATCCGAACTCGTCGGCAAGATCCGCGAACTGCGCGGCAAGATCGAGGAAGCCGCCGCCCAGGCCAACGCCGCCGAAACCGTCGCCGGCCTCCGCGCCGACCTCGCCAAGCTCAACGAGGAACTCCACGCCACCCAGGGCGAAGAGCCCTTCATCGGCGTCTGCCTCGACGCCCAGCAGGTCTCCGAAATCATCTCCTCCTGGACCGGCATCCCCGTCGGCAAGATGATGAAGGACGAGATCGAGGCCACCCTCAATCTCACCGGCCAGCTCACCCCGCGCGTCATCGGCCAGGACCACGCCCTCGACGCCATCGCCCAGCGCATCAAGATCTCCAAGGCGAAGATGGAAGACCCCAACAAGCCCATCGGCGTCTTCATGCTCGTCGGCCCCTCCGGCGTCGGTAAGACCGAAACCGCGCTCACCCTCGCCGACCTCCTCTACGGCGGCGAACGCAACGGCATCGATTTCTACGGCACCTCCACCGTCGCG
>CAYMTH010000328.1:0-4527 GCA_964393235.1 uncultured Solibacteraceae bacterium
GTGCTGAAGGCGCGGTCGGCCGCGCCGACGCCCGCACCGCCCGCGGCCCCCGCCCCGGCGCCCCGCGCCACCGTCGCCGCGCGCATGGAGGAGAGCTTCCGCGCGCCGCACTTCTACCTGCACGCCGACGCCAACGTCGAAAAGCTGGCGGCCCTGCGCCACGCCCATCGCCCGGCCAGCTATAACGATTTTCTGATCAAGGCCATCGCCATCGCGCTGGCGCGCCATCCGCGCGTCAACGCCTACTGGGCCGACGGCGCCGTAGTGCCGCGCGCCACGCAACACGTCGCGCTCGCCGCGCAACTGGGCGACACACTCGTCACTCCGGTCATCCGCGATGCCGCCGAAAAGTCCCTTGCGCAGATCGCGCGCGAACGCGAAGAGGCCCTCGCCCGCCGCGCCGTTTCGAACGAAGCGAGCGCGACGCTATCGAACCTCGGCGCGTTCGGCGTCGACCGCTTCGAGGCCATCCTGAACCCGCCGCAATCGGTGATCGTCGCCGTCGGCCGCATCGCGAAACGGCCGGTGGTCGAGAACGATCAGGTGGTGGCGCGGCTCACGATGCCGGTCTCGCTCTCGGTCGATCACCGCGTCGTCGACGGCGTCCCCGCGGCGGCGTTCCTGCAGACGCTCATCGCCATCCTCGAATCGCCCGAGGCCACATACAATGAATGGGAATGAGCTGGAGCTACCTCGAAGACGCCAGTGGCGCTAAAGGCCACGCCGATAAAATCTGCATCCCCGCCGACGAGGCCGAACTCGTCGCCACGCTGCGCGAAGCGGCCGCGGCGAAGGTGCCTGTCACCATCGCCGGCGGCGGCAGCGGCCTCACCGGCGGCCGCGTGCCCACGGGCGGCTGGCTCGTCTCGATGGAGAAGTTCCGCCGCCTCGATGTACGCCAAGGCGCGGCCACCGTCGGCGCCGGCGTCACGCTCCACGACCTCCACGCCGCCGCCAAGGCTTCCGGCCAGTTCTACCCGCCCGACCCGACCGAGACCATGGCCTTCCTCGGCGGCACCATCGCCTGCAACTCCAGCGGCTCGCGCAGCTTCAAGTACGGCGCCACGCGCCGCTGGCTGCGCCGGCTCCGCGTCGCCCTCATCGACGGCACCGTGCTCGACGTGCGCCGCGGCGAGCCCATCGATTTCGACGTCCCGCTCATCCCGCAGCCGCAGAGCCGCAAGCACTCGGCCGGCTATCAACTGCGCCCCGGCATGGACTGGGTCGACCTGTTCTGCGGCTCGGAAGGCACGCTCGGCATCGTCATCGAGGCTGAGGTCGAACTGCTCCCCGCGCCGAAGGAGATGCTCAACGGCATCATCTTCTTCCCCTCCGACGAGGCCGCCATGGACGCGCTCGACCAGTGGCGCGAAGTGCCCGGCATCCGCATGCTCGAGTACGTCGACGACCCCGCGCTCCGCATGATCGAGCAGCGCTACCCCGACGTGCCGAAGAACGCCCGCGCCGCCATCATCACCGAGCAGATCATCGAATCCGACACCGATTTCGACGCCTGGGCCGAGCGCCTCACGCACACCGGCGCGCTCGAAGAAGAGAGCTGGTTCGGCTCCTCCGACTTCGACCGCGAGCGCTTCCGCAAGTTCCGCCACGCGCTGCCGGAAACCTCGCTCGCCATTTCGCAGAAAAACGGCTTCCCTTCCCTCGGCACCGACTTCTCCGTGCCCATAGAAAAGAACCGCGAAATGTTCGCCTTCTACCGCGAGCACATGGACCGCATCATGCCCGGCCACTACTGCATCTTCGGCCACGTCGGCGACGCGCACCCGCACGTCAACATGCTGCCCGCCACGCAGGCCGAGTTCGACGCCGGCACCGAAGCGCTCATGATCTTCGCGAAGAAAGCGGCCTCGCTCGGCGGCTCCGTTTGCGCCGAACACGGGCTCGGCAAGCGCAAGGCGAAGTTCCTGCCAGTGCAGTACACGGCCGAACAGATCGAGGCGATGAAGGCGGTGAAGCGGCGGCTGGATCCCGACTGGCGCCTCGGCCGCGGCAACTTCTTCGAACTGCCCGCATGACGTCGCGGCGCGGGTTTCTGGCCGCGCTCGCGGCGGCGGCGAACACCGATCCGCACTGGCTCTCGATCGACGAGGCCGCCGCGCTGATCCGCGCGCGCAAGCTCTCGCCGGTCGAACTCACGCGCCTGACGCTCGCCCGCATCGAACGGCTCAACCCCTCGCTCAACGCCTTCATCACCGTCACCGCCGAACAGGCGCTGGCCGACGCGAAGGCGCTTGAAAACCGCAAGCCCCGCGGCCCGCTGCACGGCATTCCAGTGGCGTTGAAGGACCTCTACGACACGCGCGGCGTGCGCACCACCGCGGCCAGCAAACACTTCGCCAACCGCGTGCCCACCGAAGACGCCGACGCCGTGCGCGCCCTCCGCGAGGCCGGCGCCGTCATCGTCGGCAAGTGCAACATGGACGAATTCGCCTACAACTACACGGGCGAAACCAGCGCCTACGGCACCTCGCGCAATCCGTGGGACATGCGCCTGTCGCCGGGCGGGTCCAGCGGCGGTTCGGCCGTGGCCGTCGCCGCGGGTCTCTGCTTCGCCGCGCTCGGCTCCGACACCGGCGGCTCGATCCGCCAGCCCGCGGCCTTCTGCGGCGTCGCCGGATTCAAGCCCACCCACGGCGTTCTCTCCACGCGCGGCGCGCTGCCGCTCGCCTGGACGCTTGACACCGTCGGCCCGCTCACGCGCTCTCCGCGCGACGCCTCCATCGTCTTCGAAGCGCTCGGCGGCCGCCCCGCCCCCACGCCCCGCGCCCCGCGCTTCGGCATCCCGCGCCGGCCCTTCTTCGACCAGCTCGAGCCCGAAGCCGCCGCGCTCCTCGAAGCCGCCCTGCGCCACTTCCCCGGCGCCCGCGAAGTTCCCTTCCCCGCCATCGAAACCATCCCCGCCGCGCCCGAATTGACCCGCCCCTACGGCGACGTCATCTACGCCGAGGCCTGGACCTGGCACAAGCCGCTCATCGAAAAAGCGCCCGAGCTCTACCACCCCGGCACGCGCCGCACCATCGAACTCGGCAAGGCCGTCACCGCCGCCGAATACATCGCCGCGCGCCGCGAAATCGAGGCCCGCCGCGCCTCCGCCGCCGAACTCTTCCCCAACGTCGACCTGCTGCTGACGCCCACCGCCCCCGGCCCCGCCTTCCCCCTCGGCCAGCCCGGCGGGCTCGTCTTCCTGCGCAACACCTCGCTGTGGAACCTCTACGGCCTGCCCACGATCTCGGTGCCCTGCGGCCAGACGAAGGCCGGCCTGCCCGTGGGACTGCAGATTACCGGCCGCCCCGGCGCCGACGCCGCCGTGCTCGCCGCGGCGGCGCAGTTCTCCCGCGCGGTGCCCGCGCTCAGGCCCAGAATTTGACGTACGGCGGTGCGCCCGGCTGCGCCGCGGCCACGCGGTCGGCCTCCACGGCGTCGGCGCAATCCCGCCCGTCCGGATACCGGTACCGCGCCACGAAATCGTCCTCCATCTCCAGGCCCCAGCCCGGCGCCGACGGCAGCACCCAGTGCCCGTCCCGCACCACGAGCGGCGCGCGGAACACGCCCTGCTGCAGGAATTCGAGGTATTCGAGCCACCGGCCCTCGCTGCCGAACCACGCCTGATCGAAGATCGACATCGGCCCCACCAACTGCCCCACCCCGATGCCCCCGCTGTGCGGGCACACCGGCACGCCGAACTTCGCCGCCATCGCCACGATCGCGAACAGCTCGTTCACGCCGCCCACGCGCGCCCCGTCGATCTGGCAGTGCGTCAGCCCGCCGTTGGCCAGCAGCTGTTTGAACGTGATCGCGTCCGGCGCCTGCTCACCGCCGGCGACGCCGATGCCCACCGGCGCGAGCGCCTCGCGCAGCTTCGCGTAGCCCATCACGTCGTTGTAGGCGATCGCCTCTTCGATGAACAGCAGCTTGTACTCGGCCAACTCCGTCATGTAGCTCGCCGCGTTGCGCCAGTCGCCCAGGTTCTGGTTCGCGTCGGTCAGCAGCAGCGCGTCCGGCCCCGTCGCCTCGCGCATCGTGTCCAGCATCCGCCGGTCTTCGTCCAGCGCCCGCGCGCGGTCGTACTGCTGCCCACGGCCCACCTTCGCCTTGAACGCCCGCGTGCCCTGTCGATAGAGGTTGCCGCAAAGCTCCCGCACCTCGGCCAGCGGCCGCCCGGACCACCCCGCCGTGCTGTACACCCGGATGCCCTCCCGCTGCAGCCGCTCCAGGTTCTTCGCGCGATCCTCCAGCCGGGACTCGAGCATCCCCAGCAGCTCGTCCTCCGTCAGCGCGTCGCGCAGGTGGTGGAAGTCGATGCACTCCACGATCTGCCGCGGCGTCAGGCTCGTCAGCAGCTTCCACATCGGCACGCCCTCGGCCTTCGCCCACAGGTCCCACAGCGCGTTGATCACGCCACCCACGGCCATCCGGTACGTGCCCAGCGCCAGCCGCCGCACCTGGTGATGCTCGGCCAGCGCCTGCGCGAACAGCCCGCGTTCGGCGATAAGCTCGCCCAGCGTC
>CAYMTH010000328.1:4537-6318 GCA_964393235.1 uncultured Solibacteraceae bacterium
GGCCTTGCACAGCTGGCCAGTCAGGCTGGTGACGGTGGTCTTGCCATTGGTGCCGGTGATCGCGAGTACTTTCGGCGCATAGCGGCGCTCGGCCTTCAGGGCCGCCAGCGCTTGCGCGAACAGCCCGGGTTCGGCGATAAACTCGCCCAGCGTCCGCCCCACCACGAACCGCCGCAACGCCTCCACCGCCGCCGCCTGAATCTGCGTTCCGTCGCCGATCGTGAAGATCAGCGAACGCCCTTCCAGCCCGCCATCGGTCCGCAGCACCGGCATCGCGCACGAATAGTTCGGCGCCAGGTGCCGCGGGTCGCTGCCGGCCATGCCGAGCTTCACGGTCGGGTAACGGATGTCCAGGACGTCGAGAGAGATGATCTTTTGTTGTGTGTTCACGGGAACCCAACATTTTATCCCGGCGGCGCATTTCGATATATAACTAACCCATGCACCGCCGCGCGCTTCTTCAATCCCTCTTCGCCGTCCCGGCCCTCCGCGCCCTGCCGCGCCTCACCATCAAGGACGTGAAGATCATCCCCACCTCCGCCGGCGCCCGCTACCGGTGGGTATTCGTCAAGATCATCACCTCCGAGCCGGGCCTGTACGGCATCGGCACCGCCAACAACGCCTTCCAGACCGACGCCGTCATCACGGCGCTCGAAAAGCACCTCAAGCCCTGGCTCATCGGCAAGGATCCGGACCAGATCGAAGATCTCTGGCAGAGCTCGCACCTGAAGACCTACTGGCGCAACGGCCCCATCAACAACAACGTGCTCGCCGCCATGGACATGGCCCTGTGGGACATCAAGGGCAAGCGCGCCAACATGCCCGTCTACGAACTGCTCGGCGGCAAGGTCCGCGACGCCGTTCCCTGCTACGACCACGTCGGCGGCCGCGACGCCTCCGAGGCCGCCGAGAACGTGCAGAAATCCTGGGCCTCCGGCTACCGCCACATCCGCGTCCAGTTCGGCAACTACGGCGGCGGCGGCTTCATCCCCGCCGGCCAGGGCTCCCGCCCCGACGGCGCCCGCAACGAACAGGCCTTCGACGAGGAGGTCTACGTCGATACCGTCAGCCGCAACTTCGAGCAGGTCCGCGCCAAGGTCGGCTTTGGCCCCAAGATCTGCCACGACGTCCACTCCCACCTCAACGGCATGAACGCCGCCGAGTTCTGCCGCCGCCTCCAACCACTCCAGATGTACTTCGTCGAGGACGTCCTCGCGCCCGAGAACCTCGAGTGGTATCAGCACATCCGCAAGATCTGCACCACGCCCCAAGCCGTTGGTGAAGTCTTCACACACCCCTTCGAATACTACCCGCTCATCTCGCAGCGGCTAATCGACTTCGTCCGCTGCCGCGTCTGCGCCATCGGCGGCATTACTCCCGCCAAGAAACTTGCGCATATGTGCGAAATCTTCGGCTGCAAAACGGCGTTTCAGGAAGGCGGAGAGAACGACCCCGTCAATCAGCTCGCCGCCTATCATGTCGATATCTCCTCGACCGGCTTCGGCATCCAGGAAGAAAATCACTTCCCGGCCTCGGTCTATGAGGTACTCCCCGGCACCGCGGAGATCCGCAAAGGCTATCTCTACGGCAACGGCAAGCCCGGTCTCGGCATCGACATTAATGAAGAGCTGGCCGCGAAGTATCCTATCCAGCCCAACCCGTCCGGCAATCCTTACCGGCTCGACCGCGCCATGGACGGCTCCGTGGTCAAACCATAACGAAAAGGGGCGCCCCTCGGGGCGCCCCGCGACTTACTAATTCACGTCCGGAAGAACCAGCAG
>CAYMTH010000329.1:0-3905 GCA_964393235.1 uncultured Solibacteraceae bacterium
CGTGTCCTGCAACAGCCCGCGCTGCTTCAGGTCCTTCACCAGCGCCGCCGCGGCCTGGTCCGTGTCCTTGCAGTTCTTCTTCAAGCCACTCACCAGCGATCCGTGCTGGTCCCACGCCTCGTGATAGAGCTGCACGAACCGCACGCCGCGCTCCACCAGCCTCCGCGCCAGCAGGCAGTTGTAGGCGAAGCTCGGCTTGCCCGGTTCGATCCCGTACATGTCGAGCGTCTCTTTCGATTCCTTCGACAGGTCCATCAACTCCGGCGCCGACGTCTGCATCCGGTAGGCCATCTCGAACGAGCTGATGCGCGTCTCGATCTCCGGATCGCCCGTCACCCGCAGCCGCTCTTTATTCATCGCCTGAATCGTGTCGAGCGACTCCCGCTGCGTCTCCGCGTCCACGCCGCGCGGGTTCGACAGGTACAGCACCGGGTCGCCCGAATTGCGGAACTGCACGCCCTGGTACACCGTCGGCAGGAAGCCCGATCCCCAGCACGAATTGCCGCCGCTCGGCCCCTTCTGCCCGCTCGAAAACACCACGAACGCCGGCAGGTCCTTCGATTCATTTCCCAGCCCGTACACCGTCCACGCGCCCATCGACGGCCGCCCGAACTGCATCGTCCCCGTGTTCATCAACAGCTGCGCCGGCGCGTGGTTGAACGCGTCGCTCACCATCGATTTCACGATCAGCAGATCATCGGCCACGCCCGCCGTATGCGGCAGCAACTCCGAGATCTCCGCGCCCGACTGCCCGTACTTCGCGAACTTGAACTTCGGCCCCAGCAGCTTCGAGTTCGGATTGATGAACGCCGCCCGGTAGCCCTTCAACAGGTCCGCCGGCGGCAGCGTGCCGTCGAACTTCGCCAGCATCGGTTTGTTGTCGAACAGTTCGATGTGGCTCGGCCCGCCCGCCATGAAGAGGTAAATGACGTTCTTCGCCTTCGGCGCGTGATGCGGCTTTTTCGGCGCCATCGGATCGGTCGCCGCGTTGAGCAGCGACGGCAGCGCCAGCGCGCCCATGCCCACGCCGCACTGCCCCAGAAACCAACGCCGCGCAATTTCGTTCTTCACCATGACCCCTACTCCTTCGTAATCGCCTCATCCAGGTTCAACAGCACCCGGCTCACCGTCGTCCACCCCGCCAGCTGCGACGGCGTCACGCCCGCCGGCAGCGCCGGCGGATTCTTCGGATCGTTCGCCGCCAGCTCCCACGCGTTCGTCTCGTACTTCTTCGTCTGCTTCGCCAGCAGCGTCAGCAGCATGTCGGCTTCCTTCTCCGACGGCGGCCGCGACACCACACGGCGGAACGCGAACCGCAGCCGCTCTTTATCGGTCGCCCCGCCCTCGCGCACGGTCTTCAGCGCCAGCGCCCGCGCCGTCTCCAGGAACAGCGGTTCGTTCAACGTCGTCAGCGCCTGCAGCGGCGTGTTCGAACGCGGCCGCCGCACGCAGCTCATGTCGCCGTTCGGCGCGTCGAAGGCCTGCAGCATCGGGTACGGCACGCTCCGGAACCGGAACGTGTACAGCCCGCGCCGGTAGCGGTTCGGGCCCTTCTCCTCGTACCAGTTCTTCGGGCCGTAGCTCACCGGCGGCTGGAACAGGAACTCGGGCGCCGGCGGATAGACGCTCGGCCCGCCCACCTTCGCGTTCAGCAGCCCGCTCGCCGCCAGCGCGATGTCGCGCACGATCTCGGCCTCGACGCGGAGCCGCGGCCCGCGCGCCAGCAGCCGGTTGAACGGATCCTTGCTCAACAGCTGCTCGGTCACGTTCGAGCTCTGCCGGTACGTGTTGCTCATCACGATCTGCTTGTGCAGCCCCTTCAGGCTCCAGCGGTTCTCCATCAGGTCCACCGACAGCCAGTCGAGCAGTTCCTTGTGCGAGGGCGGCTCGGCCTGCTTGCCCAGATCCTCCGACGTCGCCACGATCCCCGTGCCGAAATACGCCTGCCAGATCCGGTTCACCATGCTCCGCGCCACCGTCGGCGACCGCCGGTCCACCAGCCACTTCGCGAACGTCAGCCGGTTCGGCGCCGCGTTCTCCGGCGCCGGATGCAGAAACGCCGGCACGCCGGCCTGCACCACTTTGCCCGGCTTCAGGAAGTCGCCCCGCATCAGCAGGTGCGTCTCGCGCACCTCCTCGCGCTCGTTCAGCATCAGCTGCGTCGTCCCCGCCGGGTGCTGCCGCCACAGAGTCTCGATCTCTTCGTTCGCCGCGCGCCACTCCGGCACCGTCGTCCGCCACGCCGAAAACAGCGCCGCCTCCTGCGCGTTCGCCGGCAGCAGCGTCGCCTCGGCGTTCTCCGCGTCGGTGATCGACAGCCGGAACCGCCCGAGGTTATGGTTCATGTTGTCGTCGCTGTTCCACCCGCCGTGCCGCTGCGACAGGTGCACTTCGAGCACCGCGCCCTCCGGGAAGTCCACCGGCTTTTCGAACACGAACACCGCGTTCCGCGGCTGGTTCCGCCGCCCCGGCCCGTTGTCGTTGCTCCACGCCGTCTCTTCGATCCCGTCGATCGCAAACTCGATCGGCCCCGTCACCCGGCGCCGGCTCGTCTTGTCCCAGAACGTGCTCGGAATCTGCGTCTCCGGCGGATTCACGTCCGCCGTCGCTCGCGCGATCTTGACCGTCACCGGCTTGGCGTCCTTCGCGCCTTCCGGCATCGCCTTCACTTCAAATTCCGTCAGCGCCGCCGTCCCGTAGATCGACCGCCCCGGCCCGTTCATCGGCAGGTTCGGATCGTTCAACAGCTCCAGCCGCACCGCCCGCACATTCCGCATCTTCGTCCGCAGCGTGAACTTCGGCGTGAACTTCGTCGGCGCGTAGCCACCCGCCAGCACTGAGCCGTCAGCCATCTGCTGGTACTTCTGCCCGCCCGTCGCGATGTCGTCGACGTCCGGCTTCAGCACCTCCCACTTCGGCTGCCGGGCCTTCTCTTTTTCCACCCACGCCGCCATCCGCGCCTTCCAGTCCGGCATCTTGTGCTGCAGTTCCTGCTCGATCTCCCGTACGCGCCGGAAAATCTCCGCCCGCTTCTGCTGCTCGGCCGGCGTGTAGACCGCCGCGCTCGATTCGTGCGAATTGTTCAGGAACGCGAAGATCTTGTAGTACTCCTGCTGCGTCAGCGGATCGTACTTGTGGTTGTGGCACTGCGCGCACTGGATCGTGATCCCCAGCATCGCCTTGCCCACCGCGTCCATCCGGTCGAACATCGCCTCCATGCGGAACTGCTCCGGATCGATGCCGCCCTCTTCGTTGATCATCGAGTTCCGCAGGAACCCGGTCGCGACTTTCTGCTCCTGCGTCGCGTTCGGCAGCAGGTCGCCGGCCAGTTGTTCAATCAGGAACTGGTCGTACCCCATGTCCTTGTTCAGCGCGTTGATCACCCAATCGCGCCAGAACCACACTTCCCGCGACTTGTCTTTCTCGTAGCCGTCGGAATCGGCGTACCGCGCCGCGTCCAGCCAGTGCCGCGCCCAGCGCTCACCGTAGTGCGGGGACTTCAGCAGCCGGTCCACCTGCTTCTCGTACGCGTTCGGACTCTTGTCCGCCAGGAACGCATCCACCTCTTCCGGCGTCGGCGGCAGCCCGGTCAGGTCCAGGCTCACCCGCCGCAGCAGCGTGACCTTGTCGGCCTCCGGCGAAGGCGCCAGCCCCTCGCTTTCCAGCTTCGCCACCACCCACCGGTCGATCGCGCCCTTCCCCCACGCGGCGTTCTTCACCGCCGGCAGCGGCGCCTTCACCGGCGCGACGTACGCCCAGTGCTTCTGGATCTCCGCCGTCTTCGCGCCGATCGAGTCCGGCCACTCCGCCCCTTCGTCGATCCAGCGTTTGATAATCCCGATCTGCTCCGCCGTCAGCGGCTTGCCGATCCCGCTTTCGCCAAGTTTTCGGCATCGTATTGCGCG
>CAYMTH010000329.1:3915-6308 GCA_964393235.1 uncultured Solibacteraceae bacterium
CGATCACCTCGGCGATCCGCTGGTACAGCGTGCTCTCCGCGCTCTTGCCCGGCACGATCACCTTGTGCGACAACCCGCCCGTGAACGCCGACGCCTTCGCGTCCAGCCGCAACTGTCCCATCTGCGCCTTCGAGCCATGACACCCTTGGCACGACGCCGCCAGAATCGGCTGCACCTCCCGGGCAAAATCAACTTTCGGCGTTGCCGTCTGCGCCAGAATACCCACGGCGGCCGCGGCCCCCGCCGTCAGTACCCAATGGGGTCGGATGCGAAGCATAAGTCTCCTGCCTACATCCTATCCCTTCCCGCGTCTATCGTCGCAGCGCCAGCTCGACGAAGCACCCCCACCCGATCCCCGCCAGCACCGCCCCCGTCCAGTACCACGCCACCCGCGACTGCCGCCAATCCGGTTTCGGCGCCCGCGCCCAACCCTCCGTCACGCTCTTACCCAGCACCGCGGCGATCTCCCGCGCCTCGGCCCACACGCGCTCATCGGCGATCAGAGGTTCCGTCAAATCCAGCCACCGCCCGTCGTTCCTCTGCACCCCCGCGGCCAGATACGGTACCGCCCCGCTCCGCGTCGGCATCGCCGCCCGCCGCACGTACACAGCCGCCACCTCCGCCGCCGGCACCGGCTCCGTCCGCGGCGCCGAAGGCACCGGCCCGATCTCCACGCGCGCCCCGGCCGCATCCACCCGCACCCGCACGCGGTTCCCCCACAGCAACGCCAGCCCGTAAACGTACACCGCGAATAGCGGCGCCCCCGCCACCACCTGCCGGCGCCCCTCGCTGGCCACCTGCCACGTCGCGAATACGAGAAACGCCGTCATCACCGCCGCCTTCCACCGCGCCGCCAGCCGGTAACTGCGCTCGAACATCATGACCGCCGCAACACCGCTTCCACAAACACCGCCAGCCCCGCCACAGCGTCCCACCGGCCGGCCCGCAGGACACCCGTCGTCGCCACACCCAAAATCAGCACCAGCAATGCGACCGCCCACCGCGGCGCCAGCCGCGAGGTCCGCTCGTAAACAGCCATACTCTTTCAGGCGCAATCCCCGCGCCGGACCGCTCAACCCCGCATCGTAAATTCGATATACACGCCCCACACCAGCGCCGCCGTCGCCGCCCCGCCCCACAGCAGAAAAGGAGTTACCATCTCCCGCCGCTCCCACTTCGCCGGATTCCCCCGCAATACCGCGATCGGCTCCTCCCACGCCATCGCCCGCGCGATCTCCACCGCCGCCTGCCGCACCGCCTCCGTCGTCGCCATCGGATTTGTCAGGTCTACCCATACCCCGTCGGTCCGCTCCACCCCCGCCGCCCAGTACGGCGCGTGCCCCGACTTCCCGCTCTTGTACACATACCGCACGTAAACCTTCGCGATCTCCTCCCGCACCACATACTGCGGCGCCACGCCCGCCCCCAGCGGCCCGAACCACTTTTCCACCCCCGCCTCCGTCACCCGCACCCCAACCCGGTTCAAATACCCCACCGCCAGCCCGTAGGCGAACATCGCAAACAGCGGCGTCCCCGCCAGCGCGTCCACATACCCCGCCGCCGCGATCGCCCACGCGCCCAGCCCCACCGGAATCGTCAACACCAGCACCGCCCACAAAGGCGTCACCCGATACGAGTCTCTATATTCGTCCATGGATCCGTTACACTTCAGGGTGCCATGGATCCTCAATTGAAATCCGCCGCCGCCGAGGCTGCCGAGGCCGCCAAGGTCCTCGCCGAAAAACTCGAAGCCCTCGCCAAGGCCGCCGCCGGCGCCGCAGAACCCCTCGTCGACCAGGCCGCCGCCCAGCTCCGCGACCTCGCCGGCAAGGCCGAAGCCGCCGCCAAAAGAAACTTCTAACCACCTGCACCGCGATCGCCCAGACGATCGACGCCCCCGTCGCGCCGACCCAGATCAGCATCGCCCGCACTTCCGACTGCGGAATATGCGTCCCCCGCTCCCCCAGCGGCTTCACCGGCGCGTGTCCCCCCAGCGCCTCGGCCATCTCCCGCGCCTTTGACCCGCCGGCCCGCAGCCGCCGCGTCACGGTGCGCCCCGCCGAAACGTGCGCCCACCGCACAGATACCAGCTTTACCCGCTCCGCCGGCACCGGCGCCTCACCCGGCCCCAGCGGCAAAGGCCCAAAGCTCCGCCGGAACCCACGAGCATCCACCCGCACATGCGTCCGGTTCACAAACAGCGCCGCCAGTAAATAGGCGATCACTCCCGTCAGCGGCAGCATCGCCCATACGTTGCCCAGCACGTCCCGGTACAACCCGTGCAGAATCCACACCGCGCCCGCCGCCAGCAATGCCGTCAGCCACCACGGCAACGCCGCCTGCCGCTGCTCATAAACCTTCATACCCCGACAGGCGCATCCCGCCCGCCGTTC
>CAYMTH010000330.1:0-2726 GCA_964393235.1 uncultured Solibacteraceae bacterium
CGTGCCGTCGGTGCGCCACAGCTCGAAGCCGTGAATGCCGTCCTCGGCGGAGAAATAGGAATAGCCTCCCATGGCGACAGGCGTGCCGGGAAAGGAGGCGCCCGCGCCGGGCATCGTTTGGATGTCCCGGACGCGGTAAGCGAGTTGGGCAGCCGCGGCAAGAGACAGCGCCAGGGCGGATAAAAGTTGGAGTCTACGCATCAAGTTGCTCTACAGCAGCTTCTGGCGTTGACCCGGCGGGAAAGTTGTCAGGCGGAGGCGACTTTTTCGCGAGCGAGGCGCGAGTGGACGGCCGCGGCCGCCTTTTCCGGATAGTCGGAGCGGTAGTGGCCGCCGCGGGATTCGCGGCGTTCGAGCGCGGCCTGGGCGATGAGCAGGCCGACGCGGCGCATGGAGCGGAGTTCGTAATCGAGGCGGGAGGCGTCGGCGCGGCGCTCGAGCGGGACGCTGCGGAGAATATCGACCGCCTTCTGCAGCCCGTCCTCGTTGCGGGTGATGCCGCAGTGCTCCCAGGTGATGGAGCGGAGGTGGGATTCGGTGATGGCCGGGAAGACTTCGCTGCGCGGGATTTCGCCGCTGGCGGCACAGGACGACTGGGCGAGCATCGCGTTGGCGGCACGGGCGCCGAAGACGACGCCTTCGAGCAGCGAGTTGCTGGCCAGGCGGTTGGCGCCGTGGACGCCGGTGCAGGCGACTTCGCCGGCGGCGAAGAGGCGCGGGACGGTGGTGAGGCCGTCGAGATCGGTGTGGACGCCGCCCATGGCGTAGTGGGCCGCGGGGTGGACGGGGGCGGGCTGTTTGGTGAGGTCGAGGCCGTAGCGGAGGCAGGTCTGGTAGATGCGGGGGAAGTGGTGTTCCATCGTGCCGGCGGGGAAGTGGGTCATGTCGAGGAACATGTGCGGGGAGCCGGTGCGGGCGATTTCGCGGACGATGGCGCGGCTGACGACGTCACGGGAGGCGAGTTCGTCGGTGAACCGTTCGCCGGCGGCGTTGCGGAGGAAGGCGCCTTCCCCGCGGAGCGCTTCGGAGAGCAGGAAGCGGGGGGCGTCGTCGAGGTGGAGGGCGGTGGGGTGGAACTGGACGAACTCGATGTCGCGGATGACGGCGCCGGCGCGCCAGGCCATGGCGACGCCGTCGCCGGTGGCGACGTTGGGGTTGGTGGTTTCCTTGTAGACGCGGCCGAGGCCGCCGGTGGCGAGCAGGACGGCGCGGGCGAAGATCTTGTGGTGCTGGTTGTAGCGGGCGTCGTAGGCGACGGCGCCGCGGACTTCGCCGTCTTCCATGAGCAGGTCCGTGACGGCGGCGAAGGAGAGGAACTGGACGTTGGCGAGGCCGGCGGCCTTGCGGTAGAGGGTGCGAGAGATTTCGCGGCCGGTGGAATCGCCGTGGGCGTGGAGGATGCGGTTGCGGGAGTGGGCGCCTTCGCGCCCGAAGACGAGGGCGCCGCCCTCGCGGTCGAACTCGGCGCCCCATTCGAGAAGCTCCTCGATGACGTGGGGACCTTCGGCGACGAGGGTGCGGACGGCATCGACGTCGCAGAGGCCGTCGCCGGCGGCGAGGGTGTCCTGTTCGTGGAGGGTGACTTCGTCGTCGTCGGAGAGGGCGGCGGCGATGCCGCCTTGCGCGTATTCGGACGCCGATTCGTGGAGAGTATCTTTGGCGAGGACGAGCACGGTGCCGTGGTTGGCGAGGGTGATGGCGGCGCGAAGGCCGGCCACGCCGGCCCCGATCACCAGGAAGTCGCAAAGGATGCTGTCCGACGTAGCACGCATACCCCCATGGTACAAACGAAAAAGGACATGCCTTCACACGCCGTCACCACGGGCACCGAGCGGTACGAGTGCCACATCGAGCGCGGAATCATCGCGCGCGTCGCCGAATATCTGCCCGCGAAAGCGGGTAAAGTCTTTGTTGTCACGACGGAAGACGTCTGGCGGCTGCACGGCGGGGCGATGCAATTCCCGCACGAAACGATCTTCTTCCCGGGTGGGGAGCCGAACAAACGGCTGCACGTGGTGGAGGCGATGGCGGAGCAGATGCTGGCCAAGGGCGCGGACCGGTCGAGCGTAATCGTGGCGTTCGGCGGCGGGATCGTGGGGGACACGGGCGGCTTCCTGGCGTCGATTTTCATGCGCGGGATCCCGGTGATTCAGGTGCCGACGACGCTGCTTGCGCAGGTGGACGCGGCGATCGGCGGGAAGACGGGCGTGAACCTGGTGGGTGGGAAGAACCTGATCGGAGCGTTTCACCAGCCGCGGGCGGTGCTGATCGACCCGACGGTGCTGGCGACGCTGCCGGAGCGCGAGTACCGGGCGGGGCTGTTCGAGGTGGTGAAGTACGGGATCATTTCGAGCCCCGCGCTGTTCCAACTGCTGGCCGAGCAGCCGGAGAAGGTGCTGGGTCTGGACGAGGAGGCGGTGGACTTCATCGTCAGCGATTCGGTGCGGATCAAGGCCGAAGTGGTTTCGGCCGATGAGAAGGAAGGCGGGCTGCGGCGGATCCTGAACTACGGGCATACGCTGGGGCACGCGCTGGAAGCCGAGACGAAGTACGAGCGGCTGCTGCACGGGGAAGCGGTGGGCTACGGGATGAACGCGGCGTCGTATCTGGCCGAGCGGCTGGGGCTGCTGGCGGCGGCGGACGCGGCGGAGATGCGGCGGGTGACGAACCTGTACGGGCCGTGGCCGAACGTGTCGGATCTGAAGCCGGAGACGCTGGCGGCGCAC
>CAYMTH010000330.1:2736-6300 GCA_964393235.1 uncultured Solibacteraceae bacterium
TTCCCACCTTTGACGCCGAAGTGGCCGCGATGCTCGATGTGCCGGAATTCATTGCCAAGGCGCACGAAATCTACGGCTACCAGCATTTTGTGAACGACTCTGCGGGCAGTCTGTGCGAACTCGATGACCCGCTCACGCTCGAGGTGCTGGCGGCGCACACGCTGAAGGACAAGAAGACGATTCAGGGGACGACGCATTTCGTGCTGGCGGAAGGGATCGGGAAGGTGCGGGTGGTGAGCGGGATCCCGGCGGCGGACGTGGTGGCCGCGGCCGCGGCGGCGCTGTAGTTTATGGCACTGGAAGCAGGAAAGGGCACGACCCCGCCGGGCGCGGCGACCGAGGAGCAGGCGGCGAAATACGTCCGCGGGATGTTCGGACAGGTGGCGCACCGCTACGACCTGCTGAACCACCTGTTGAGTTTTCAGATCGACAAGTACTGGCGGCGGCGGACGGTGAAGCGGGTGCAGGCGATTCTGGACCGGCCGGAAGCGGTGGTGCTGGACCTGGCGTGCGGGACGGGGGACCTGACGCTGGCGCTGACGCGGGCGGGGAAGGCTCGGGTGATCGGGAGCGACTTCTGCCATCCGATGCTGGTGGGAGCGGCGCGGAAGCAGGCGCCGCGGCTGTTCGAGGCGGACGCGCTGGCGTTGCCGGTGGGATCGGCGACGGTAGACCTGGTGACGTGCGCGTTCGGGTTCCGGAACTTCGTCAACTACCGGCGGGGGATGACGGAGATTCTGCGCGTGCTGAAGCCGGGCGGGACGGCGGCGATATTGGAGTTTTCGACGCCTCCGAACGCGATTTTCCGGGCGTTTTACGAGTTTTATTCGCTGCAGGTGCTGCCGCGGGTGGGGGCGTTGATCAGCGGATCAAAAGACGCGTATACGTATCTGCCGGAGAGCGTGAAGAAGTTTCCGGGGGCGGAGGCACTGGCGGGAGAGTTCCGGGAGGCGGGGTACGCCGAGGTGGAGTACGAGCGGCTGACCTTTGGGATCGTCGCACTCCACCTGGCGCGCAAGCGGGGTTAGTTTAGAGCAGGGCGGTGGGGCGGCGCTTCCAGCCCATCGTTTCGATGGCGGAGATGTGGGCGCCGGCCTGCGTGAGGATGTGGTGCAGGTCGTTGCCGATGGAGATGAAGGGGAAGCCCTTGTCGAGGAACTCCTGGACGCGGGAGGTGCCGAAGAGGAAGAGGCCGAGGGTGACGTTGTTCTTCCGGGCGGCGGCGACGAGCTTGGCGGTGGCTTCGGCGAGCTCGGGCGAGGTGTACATGTGGGGGAACTCGTACTTCTCGTAGAGGCCCATGGACATGCAGAGGTCGTTCTGGCCGAGGAAGAGGATGTCGACGCCGGGGACGGCGGCGATTTCTTCGATGTTCTCGATGCAGGAAGCGGTTTCGACCTGGAGGGCGACGATGGCGTTCTTGTTCCAGTTGCCGGCGTAGCCGAGGAGGCCGGCCTTGTTCATGGAGCGCTGGGGGAAGTAGACCGAGCGGGTGCCGGCGGTGGGGTAGAGGGCGCAGGAGACGGCGGCGCGGGCTTCTTCGGCGGTGTTGATGTAGGGGACGAGAATGCCGTCGGCGCCGAGGTCGAGGGACTGCTGGATGCCCTGACGGTCGTCGTAGCCGCCGACGCGGACGAGGGACTTGGCGCCGCCGGAGGCGACAGCGGCGAGCATGGCGGAGAGCTTTTCGAAGTTCATCGGGCCGTGCTGGGTGTCGACGAGGAGCCAGTCGTAGCCGGTGTGGGCGAGCTGCTCGGCCACGGTGGGGCTATGGGAGTTGAGGAAGAGGCCGATCTTGGGCTGGCCTTCGCGGAGCTGCTGTTTGAACTCGGCGCCGGTGAGAGGGGTGTCTGACATGGGTGTAGTGATCTCCAGAATGGTAAAGCTCTATGGACTATACCCAATGCGCGGAAGGAGCGTCAAAACGGGGGGCGGAGCCGGGCGCGTTCCGTTGGGTTCGGCGGGGTGGGTTTTGGGGGAACCCAAGGTTGGGAAGTGCTGTTTTATCAAACACATCCTGGGTTATTTCCAGGAAATTGGAGATTG
Organism: uncultured Solibacteraceae bacterium; assembly: GCA_964393235.1. Taxonomy (GTDB): domain Bacteria; phylum Acidobacteriota; class Terriglobia; order Bryobacterales; family Bryobacteraceae. The sequence goes on from CAYMTH010000330.1 coordinate 4,783, forward strand.
CCGGGGCCGGCAGGGTTGGGAGGGGGTATTGGGGAAGCGGGAGGGGGCATCCCACTACTTGTATTCTACCAGGAGAGGACCAAGCGGGAATACGATGGTTTTTCGTAAGTGATTCATTGCACGGGAGATACTTTTGGCACGAGGGACGTGACCGGGGCGGGCGGGTATCCAAAAACTTATACCACCGGGAGCCATTTGCCGGCGACTGCTACCGTAGGGTAGCATCATGGAGCAGCATGTGGGCCTGGTTCTTATTGATCCCGCTGGCGCTCGGGGCGCAACAACAGACGCCGGAGCAGGAGGAGGCGCGCCGGAAGGGCGAAGAGGCTTCCCGGCAACGGCGGGAGCGGGAGATGCAGAACGTGAACGGGCCGATCGATCCGTACCGGTCGCGGGTGCGGCGGGTGGACGGGAAGGTTCAGTTCACGACGGGCGGCGCGCCGCCGGAGCGGGTGGCTGTGGGGCTGGATTGCGGCGGGCAGTTGGTGAGCCGGTCGATGACCGATGCCAAGGGGGACTTCAGCTTGACGGCGATGAGTCAGCCGGGGGGCGGGCCCGGCCCGATGGCGGGGGGCGGCGAGTGCGCGGTGGTGGCGGTGCTGCCTGGATTTCATGGTGAACCGGTGCGTGTGCCGGCGACGTCGGCGCCGGGGGAGTCGGCCCGGGTGCTGTTGCTGCTGGCTCCGATCGAGAAGGTGACCGGTTATACGTTCAGCGCGACCTCGGTGCTGGCGCCGAAGGACGCGGGGCAGGCCAAGGAACGGGGCGACCGTGCGGCGGCACGGAAGCGATGGGACGAAGCGGAGCGGGAGTATCGCAAGGCAGTCGCGCTCTACCCGAAGTATGCGGCGGGCTGGTACGAGCTGGGAAAGACGCTGCTGGCCGGGGGGAAACGGGCGGAGGCGCTGGCGGCACTGGAGGCGGCGGCCGCGGCAGATCCGAAGTACATTAATCCCTATCCGCTGCTGACCCAGCTGGCGGTGGAGGATCGACGCTGGGAGGACGTGGCGCGGCATGCGCTGGCGGTGATCCGGCTGAATCCCTTCTTTTCGGCTGACATTTATCTGTTCAGCGCGCAGGCGCATTTGGTGTTGTCGAAGCTCGAGGTGGCGGAGGCGCATGCGCGGGAGGCGATCCGGATGGATGCGGAGAACCGGCTGCCGGTGGCGCGGAAGTTGTTGGAGCGGATCCTGGAGCGGCGCGCGGAGGTGCGGTGAGGGGGGGATCCATCAGCCGGGTGAGACGAACGAGGATGCATTGACGCCCTGTACTAAAAAAGGTACACTTGCTCGTGGCTCAGGGACTTAAGCGGCTCCCGGCTCGTTTCTACCGCACCGACAGTGGCCGAGAACCGGTTCGGGAGTGGCTTCGACAGCTTAATCTGGCCGACCGGAAGGTGATCGGGGAAGACATCAAGGATGTGGAGTTCTCCTGGCCGATTGGAATGCCGCTGGTTCGCTCGCTCGGCGATGGACTTTGGGAGGTGCGGAGCGGTTTGCCACAGGGCCGGATCGCACG
>CAYMTH010000331.1:0-6293 GCA_964393235.1 uncultured Solibacteraceae bacterium
AAGCCGCGATCGACGCCGCCGCGCCCTACCCCGTCGACTTCTTCCACCGCGGCGTCAGCTTCACCGCCGAAGGCGTCCCCTACGACTCCCCGCGCGCCCTCGCCATGCTGCGCGAACTGCCCGCCTACGCCGTCGATTCGGTCGCCCTCGTCCCCTACGGCTTCTCGCCCCGCGGCCAGACCGCCATCCGCATCCCCGGCGCCGCCGAGTCCTGGGAAAGCACCGACGGCATGGCGATGCTCACCGCCGAGGCCCACGCGCTCGGCCTGCGCGTCAGGGTGAAGCCGCACGTCTGGCGCCTGCAGGGCCGCACCGATCTCCCCGACGCCCGCGAGTGGATGCGCCAGTACCGCCCCTTCGCCCTCCACTACGCCGCCTTCGCCGCCCGCGTCCACGCCGACATCTTCTGCATCGGCACCGAACTGCGCGGGCTCACCGGCCTCGAAGCCGAATGGCGCGAGCTGATCGCCGCCGTCCGCGCCGTCTACAAGGGCCCGGTCGTCTACGCCGCCAACCACGGCGAAGAGTTCGAGTCCATCCGCTTCTGGGACGCCCTCGACTACATCGGCCTCGACAACTACTACCCGCTCGACGACCGCTACTCCCCCGCCCTGCTCGTCGAAAAGATCGAACGCGTCCACGCCAGGTTCGGCAAACCCGTGCTGTTCACCGAGGCCGGCTACGGCGCCCACCAGGGCTCCCACCGCGAGCCCTGGGCCGACGAGTCCCCCGCCCCGCTCGACCTCGACGAACAGGCCCGCTCCTACCGCGCCCTGCTCTCGGCCGTCTATCGCAAGCCGTGGTTCCGCGGCGTCTATTGGTGGAAGGTCGGCACCAACGGCTACGGGGGTCACCGGAACAACTCGATGACCCCCTGGCACAAACCCGCGATGGACGTGGTCCGCGAGTTCTACCTACTTCGTCTTCCGTAGCGCCAGCTGCCCCTTCCGCGTCGCCTCGACCGACTGGCCCAGAATCCGCATCGACTCCTGCGGCGCGTGGAACCCGGTCGAGTTCTCGGCCTCGGCGAAGTCGAGGAAGAACTGCGCCCGCCGCTGGAAGTCCCACGCGTCTTTCAACTGCGCGTCCGTGGCCCCGGCCTTCTTTGCCGCCGCCGCGTCGTCGATCAACTGCATCAGCGCGTCCATCGCCACGTTGCGCATCTCCGTGAACCGGGTCTGAATCGTGTCCACACGCTCCTTCATTTCTTTTTCGGAGTAGCGGTGGCAGCCCAGGCAGGCGCGATCGACGTTGAGCATCGGGCTCTGCACGTGATGGTCGGAGATCTTCATCGCCCCGACGCGCTTATACGGCATGTGGCAGTCGGCGCAGGAGACGCCGCTTTTGGCGTGCACGCCCTGGTTGTACATCTCGAACTCCGGGTGCTGCGCCTTCAGCACCGGCGCGCCACTGTCGGCATGCACGAAGTCTTTATGGCCGACTTCGTTGTAATACTCGATGATGTTGTCCACCTTCAGGCCCTTGTGCCACGGGAAGGTGAGCCGCTTTTCCGGGCCCTTGAAGTAGTACTCGACGTGACACTGCCCGCAGACGAAGCTGCGCATCTCCTGCGGCGTCGCCTGCGTGTTGACGTCATAGTTCTCGACGCCCTGCGACGCCTTCAGCGCCTTCATGCCTTCGACGAAGGCCGGCCGCGTGATGCGCAGTTTCATCGTCTGCGGATCGTGGCAGTCGATGCAGGCGACGGGGTGCTTCGCCAGCTTCGACACCTCGCCGTAGGACATCTTGTTGATCTTTTCGAAGCCCGCCGTGCGGTCGCCGTTGCCCTGCTGGCGGAACACGGTGGCGAGCGAGGCATGGCAGTTCAGGCACGTCCCTGGCTGCTTGAAGTTCAACACGCGCTCGGTGTACTTCTGGTCGATCAGCATGTAGGCGTGGCCGCGCTCCTCGCGGAAATCCACCGAGAACGGATAGCCGGCCCACATCTTCTTCAGCCGCGGGTCCTCCTGCAGCTTGCTCTGCGCCACCACGTCGCGCGGGTCGGCTTTGGTCGGCGAATGGGAAAGCGCCTCCGAGCCGCCGTAGCGCGTCCGCGTCTGGTCGGCCGTCATCTTGTAATCGGCGTAGTGCTGCGGGAAGTTGCGGCCCCAGACCTCGGGATCCTCGGTGTCCTCGGTGAGCTCCGCAACCTGGAAAAACGGATGTTTCGCTTCCTGTTTGCGTTCGAAGATGTTCACCAGCAGCCCGGCGACGACCGCCGTTCCGAGCGCCGCGGCTCCCACCCACATCCAGACCGATCTGTTCATTGTTCTCTCCCTAGTGATGACCAACTTCGCGGTGGCAGGCGAGGCACGATTCGCTCGCCGAGTGCCCCTGAATCGCCCGGATCGACGACGTGATCTCGGCGTGGCAGTGCAGACATGCCTCCTCGGTCACGCGCCGGTTGCGGGCCGTGATGCGCATGTTCTCGGGGAACCATCCGGTGGTGAAGGCCCAGGAATGGAAGAATCCGTTCAGCGCCTTCGTGGTGTATTTGCCCACCGGGTCATGCGGGGCGTGGCAGTCGTTACAGACCGCCGCCTTGCGATGGCTGGCGCGCGTCCAGCCCGAATACTGCGCCTGCATCACGTGGCAGTTGGCACACGCCGCGGGGTCGTTGGTCAAATACGAGCCGCCCTGGGCATAGGTGAAGGTGAAGATCCCAAGCCCGATGGCCATACCGCCGAGTACGCCTGCCAGTTTCTGCCAGTTCATTGTCCTGTCCGATCGTCGTACAGCTTGCCCCGTAGGGTCTGTGACGCCGGTCACTGCGGGCAGAATTTATTCGGGCGATAAGGTGGTCATGTACCGGCGACACCTCATCATACTCCTTCTGGCGGCGGCCGCAAGCGCGCAGGAGACGAAGTTCACCGCATCGGTCCGGACGCGGGTGGAGAACTGGAACTGGTTCGGGGACGACAAGGCCGGCGACTACACGTTCTCGGGCACGCTGGCCCGTTTCGGCATCGTCCACCAGCACGAGAACCACGAGTTCAACGTCGAGTTCGCCGCCCCACTGCTCGCCGGGCTGCCCGAAGGTTCGGTGCTCGGCGCCCCGCGCGGGGCCCTCGGCGCCGGCGCCAACTACTTCGGCGCCAATCACGCCAGCACCGTCTCCGGCATGGTGTTCCTCAAACAGGGCTTCTATCGCTGGAAGCCGCGCCCGGCGACGGCGCTGCGCCTCGGCCGCTTCGAGTTCCTCGACGGCAGTGAGGTGACGCCCACCGACCCGACGCTGGCGGCGCGGAAGGCCCAGCGCATCCAGCAGCGGCGGATCGGCCACTTCCTGTGGACGCACGTCGGCCGCAGCTTCGACGGCGCGCAGATCGTCAACAAGACCGGCAAGTGGACGCAAAACGCCATGGCCATGGTGCCGACGCGCGGCGTCTTCCAGACCGACGGCTGGGGCTGGAACCGCACGGCGCTCTCGTATCTGTCCGCCACCCGGCCCACCGGCAAGGACAAGAGCCAGGGCGAACTGCGCCTGTTCGGCATCTGTTACCACGACTTCCGGCATGTATTGAAGACCGACAGCCGCGCCCTCGCCTTGCGCCAGGCCGACCTCGCCAACATCCGCATCGGCACCTACGGCGCCCATTACCTGCACAGCTGGAAGACCGCCCAGGGCGGCTTCGACCTGCTGCTCTGGGGCGTGCTGCAGTCCGGCGACTGGGGGCGACTGGAACACCGCGCCGGCGCCGGCACCATCGAGGGCGGCTGGCAGTTCCCGGGCGGCCTGAAGTGGAAGCCGTGGCTGCGCGGCGGCCTCTACCGCGCCTCCGGCGACGACAACCCGAACGACGGCAAGCACGGGACGTTCTTCCAGATCCTGCCCACCCCGCGGCCCTATGCCCGCATGCCGTTCTACAACGGGATGAACAGCGACGACCGGTACGTGACGTTCTCGGTGAAGCCGCACACGCGGCTGGCTCTGAACGCCGAATACCACTACCTGAACCTGGCGAACCGCAACGATCTTTGGTACCTGGGCGGCGGCGCCTTCCAGCCGTGGAGCTTCGGATTCATCGGGCGCCCGGCGAACGGCCAGACCCGTCTGGCCGACCTGTGCGACGTCGCGGCCGACTTCACCATCGACAAACACTGGTCCGTGAACGTCTATTACGGCTACGCCCGGGCCGCGAAAGCCATCCAGGCGATCTATCCGAAGCAATCCAACGGCCATTTGGCGTACGTGGAACTGAACTGGAAGCTTTAACCTGCTATACTGACAGACGGCTCATTGCGTACCGAATCAGGACCAAACCAATGCCAAAGCTGAAAACCCACAAGGGCGCCGCCAAGCGCTTCAAGAAGACGGGTACGGGCAAGTTCAAGCGCAGCCACGCTTTTGCCCGCCACATTCTGACGAGCAAGAACTCGGCCCGCAAGCGTCGCCTGGCGATGTCCGCGATCATGGACGAGACCAACTCGCCCGAACTGAAGCGGATGCTGCCCTACTAGGGCAAATCCCCTTCCCCCCTCCGAGCGACCGAGGCGCGCGGCACGTGCCCGGACCGCCGGATCCCGCCGGTTTCACCGGCATACGAAAGAAAACTAAGGAGAAAACGTGCCCCGCGTAAAAAGAAGTACAAAACGCACTGATAATCGGAAGAAAGTCCTGGCGCTCGCCAAAGGCTTCTTCCTCAGCAAGTCGAAGCTGCACCGCTATGCGCAGGAAGCGGTCGAGAAGGCGCTGGTTTACGGCTACAAGGGCCGCAAGCTGAAGAAGCGCGACTTCCGTTCGCTGTGGATCGTCCGGATTTCGGCCGGCTGCCGCGCCAACGGGCTGTCGTACTCGAAGTTCATGAACGGCCTCAAGAAGGCGCAGATCGACCTGAACCGGAAGATGCTGGCCGACATCGCCGCCCGCGATGCCGCCGCTTTCTCGGCGCTCGTCGAAAAGGCCAAGGCCGCGATCGCGTAGTTTTTTCATTCCACCGCTGCACAAGGGGAACCGTATGGACCTGCAGTTCGAGGATACCGATACACTGACCGGCCTGGAGGAGAGAATCCTCCGGGCCGTTCAGTTAGTGGGCACGCTCCGGGAGGAGAATGCCGATTTGAAGGCCCGGCTGGCCGATGCCGAGGCCGAAGCGCAGCTTGCCAACGCAGCGCGGGATGAAGCCCAGGAGGCGCTGGCCGCCTTCCGCGCCAATGCCGGCAAGGCGGAAAAGGAGCTGGAACTGCTGCAGGCCGAGCGCAAGCAGGTGAAGGCCCGCATCGAGAAACTGCTCGGCCAGATGGATCTGCTGAGCGCGAGTTAAGCGGAGGAGCCGATGGCCAACGACGCTCCGCCGGAGAAAAAGACCGTTCGGGTAACGATCTTCAACCAATCCTACTCGCTGGTGACGACCGGCGACGAATCGGACGTGGAAGACTTGGCTCACCGCGTCGACGAACTGATGAACAACATTGCGCGAGGCACCAATGCGGACGCCTCGCGCATCGCTGTTCTGGCGTGCATGCACCTGGCCGACGAGCTGCGCACGGCCGAAAACAAGCACCGCAAACTGGCGCGGCTGCTGGAGGACTCGCTGGGCGAGTCCGCGGGCGATTCAAGAATTTAATCGCCCCGATAGAAAAATGTGACTTCAGGGCGGCAGGGGCGCCGTACGACCATGGTTGGTCGAGTCAGCCCGTGTCGGCGGCTCCAGACTCTCAGTCAGAGGACCCAACCCCATGAAGTGGACCCGGATCGCGGGGGCCGCGTTGACGGCCGCCGCAGGCGCGCAAGCGCAGACAGACGCCGCGTTACTGGCGGAAATCGAGAAGCTGAAGGCGGCCGCCGCGGCGTCGCAATCGGCGGGCGACAACGCCTGGATGCTGACCTCGGCGGCGCTGGTGCTGATGATGACGGGGCCGGGGCTGGCGCTGTTCTACTGCGGCCTGGTGCGGAAGAAGAACGTGCTCGGCACGATGATGCAGAGCTTCATCATGATGGCGGTGATGACGCTGGTCTGGGCGGCGGCCGGCTACAGCCTGGTGTTCGCGCCCGGCAACGCGGTAATCGGCGGGCTCGACTACCTGATGCTGCGCGGGGTGGGCGGGGCGCCGAACGCGACCTATGCGCCGACGATCCCGCACCTGACGTTCATGGTGTACCAGATGATGTTCGCGGTGATCTCGCCGGCGCTGATCACCGGGGCGTTCGCCGAGCGGGTGAAGTTCAACGCGCTGCTGGTCTATTCGATCCTCTGGGCGTTTCTGGTCTACTTCCCGGTGGCGCACATGGTCTGGGGGCAGGGCGGGTTTCTGAACCCGTTTCTGGGCGGGACGATCGGCGTGCTGGACTT
>CAYMTH010000332.1:0-6286 GCA_964393235.1 uncultured Solibacteraceae bacterium
CACGGAAGGAAAATTCGACACCAGCCACGAGAAGTTCGCGCTGTTTGTGCCGAAAAAGGGCTCCACCAGAGAGATTCCCTACACGAGCGTGATGTCGCTCGAGTATGGGCAGAAGGCGGGGCGGCGGATCGGCGCGACCATCGGATGGGGAGTCACTACCCTCGGCGTCGCCGCGCTGCCCATGCTGCTATCCAAGAAGCGAAAGCATTATCTGAGCATCGGCTATAAGTCCGCCGACGGCAAGGACCATGGCGTCGTCATCGAGCTTGGCAAGGATGTTACTCGCGGTACGCTAATGGCCATGGAGGCGCGCACCGGCAAGAAGATCGAGTACGAATCCGAGGAAGCGCGAAAGCACGTCGGCAACTGACGGGCGAGGCGGGGGCGTTAGGCCCCCACCCGCACCCATCCGCCGCCGTTCACCTGCACCAGCGCCGGCGCCCCGTTGGCGCTGCCCTCCCGGTAGCGCGCCTCGAGCGTCTCGAACCCGATCTCCGCCGCCGTCACCACGCCCGCCCGCTCCAGCACCGGCGCCAGAATCCGCAGCGTGTCGATCACATAGCCCGGCCCGAACCCGTCCGCCCCGCAGCTGACCAGCGGGCAGATCTCCGTCGACGCCCAGCCGAGCCCGGCCTCGTGGAAGTAACGCGTCAGGTTCGACACCACCCGCATCCGCGCCCCGCCCGCCTCGAACGCATCCCGCAGCCAGCCGTAGACCTGCGCGCCCAGCGGATTCACCGGTTCCGAAAACGCCGACATCCGCAGCTCCACTTCGTGAAACGCCACCAGCCCGCCCGGCCGGACCAGCGCCGCCAGCCCGCGCAGCGCGGCCGGAATATCGGGCTGATGGACCAGCACATACCGGCCCACCACGGCGTCAAACGGCCCGAATCCGGCAGGCAGCTCCCCCAGGTCCCCGGCGACGAAGCGGACGTTCGGCACGCCCCGCTCTTCCGCCCGCCGGCGCGCCGTCGCCACCGCGTCCGGCGACCGGTCGATCCCCGTCACCTCGCCCCCCGGCCCGACCATCTCCGCGGCCAGAAACGTCGTGTCCCCGACGCCGCAACCGGCGTCGAGCACGCGCATCCCCGGCGCCAGTCCGGCCATCGTCCAGATGTGGCGGGTGACGGCGCCGACGTAGCTCGCCTGCCGCTGCAGGCGCTCCTGTTCGGCGTCCGAATGTCCCAAGGTGTATTGCGGCATACCCAATCACGCGCAGCCGCGCGCCGCGCCGGGTCAGCGCGCCCCCATCCACTGCTTCACCGCGGACCGCACCGCCTGCCGGATCTCGTCGCCCGGCGAGGCGTCGGCCGCGATCATCCGCAGCACCGCCGCCGCCAGCGCCGGGTCGTCCGGACACGCGCCCGCCACAAACGCGGCACGCTCCGCGGCGGGCAATTCGAGCGCGGAATGAAACAGGTTTTCGGCGATCTGCCACTGTGCGGCCGTCATGATTGCTCCGGAGAAGTCAGCCACGCCCGCAACCACGCCGTGGCGGCGCGAACGTCGCGGGTCACGGTCACCGCGGCCATGTTTTCCACTTCGGCGATCTCCTCGGCCGTCATCCCGCCGAAAAACCGCATTTCCATCACGCGCGCCATGCTCGGGGCCATCTCCGCTAGCGCGTTCAGCGCGTCGTGAATCCGTAACACCGTCGGGTCGGCCCGGTGCGCCACCTGCATCGCCTCGTCGAGCGACACCGGCGCCTGTTCCCCGCCCCGCTTCTGCGCGTGCGACTCGCGGACGAAGTCCACCAGGATCTGCCGCATCAGCCGCGCCGCGATGTAGTAGAAGTGCGCGCGGTTCGCCCAGTCGGGCTGGTCCTGCCGCACCAGCCGCAGAAACGCCTCGTGCACCAGTTCGGTCGGGCTCATCCCCACCCGCCGCTCGTGCGCCAGCCGCGACCGCGCCAGCACCCGCAGTTCCGCGTATACCAGCGGCGTCAGCGACTCCAGCGCCCCGCCGTCGCCGCCGCGCCACTGCCGGAGCAGTTGCGTGACCTGGCCGGGGGCGGTGCGCGTGTCCATGTGACGTCTCCCTGCAGTGCGTAAACCGCCCGCCAAACTGGTCACCGGAGAAAACAGACCAATCTTGACCGAGATTAGGAGGATTGTTAGCCTAAGAGGATGAGCGCCCCCGCCAGCGCGGCAGGATTGCGGACGCCGCCGGCGGCCGGGAACATGCTTGCGTCCATCGGCAACACGCCGCTGTTCCGCCTCGACCGGATCGCGGAAGGGCTCAAAGGGATCGAAATCTACGCGAAAGCGGAGTATTTCAACCCTGGCGGCAGCGTCAAGGACCGCCCGGCGCTGAACATGATCAACACCGGCGAGCAGGACGGCCGGCTGACGCCGGACAAGATCATCCTCGACGCCACCAGCGGCAACACCGGCATCGCCTACGCCATGATCGCCGCCGCCCGCGGCTATCGCGTCAAGCTCTGCCTGCCCGCCAACGCCAGCCCCGAGCGCAAGCAGATCCTCAAGGCCTACGGCGCCGAACTCGTCCTCACCGACGGCGGCGAGGGCTCCGACGGCGCCATCCGCCGCTGCCACGCCATCTACGCCGAGAACCCCGATCTCTACTTCTACCCGGACCAGTACTCCAACCCCGCCAACTGGCAGGCGCACTTCAACACCACCGGCGTCGAGATTCTCGAACAGACCGGCGGCCGCATCACGCACTTCATCGCCGCCCTCGGCACCTCCGGCACCTTCATGGGCACCACGCGCCGCCTGCGCCAGGATAAGCCCGGCGTCACCTGCATCAGCGCCCAGCCCGCCACCGGCTTCCACGGCCTCGAAGGCCTGAAGCACATGCCGACGGCCATCGTCCCGGCCATCTACGACGCCGCGCTCGCCGACGAAAACCTGTGGATGGAGACCGAGGACGCCTACAAGATGGTCCTCCGCCTCGCCCGCGAGGAAGGCCTGCTCGTCGGCATCAGCGCCGGCGCCAACGTGCTCGCCGCGCTGCAGGTGGGCCGCCGCCTCGCCGCCGAAGGCCGCGAGGGCGTGATTGTCACCGTTTTGTGCGATAGCGCATCCAAATACCTTACCGAGCCGTTCTGGAACGAATGATCAAGATTGAAAAAGAAGCCTGGGACCTGATGGTCGCGCACGCCGAGAAGACGTACCCCAACGAGTGCTGCGGCGCCATGCTCGGTCCGATCGACGGAGACGTGAAGTCGGTGCGCGTGGCGCTGCCGCTGGAGAACGCCTACCCCGGCGCCCAGCGCGAACGCTACGAACTGCGCCCGGAGGACCTGCTCTTTGCCGAGCGCGAAGCCCGCGCCAAAGGCATGGACCTGATCGGCATCTTCCACAGCCACCCGGACTGCGACGCCTACTTCTCCAAAACCGATCTCGAAAATTCCTGCCCCTGGTACTCGTTTGTCGTGCTTTCGATCCAGAAGGGCCAATTTCACCACGCCAACAGCTGGCTGCCCAACATGGAACAGACCGAGGCAGCGAAAGAGGAGTTAGAACACCCCCATGCCTAAGATTCTCATCCCGACGCCCTTGCGGCAGTTCGCCGACAAGAAAGACGCCGTGGAAGTCGCCGGCACGACCGTCGGCGAGGCGCTCGCCGCCCTCACCACCGCCCACCCCGACATGAAGAAGAACCTCTTCAACGACGAGGGCAAGCTCCGCAGCTTCGTCAACGTCTACGTCAACGACGAGGACATCCGCTTCCTGGAAAAGGACAAGACCGCCGTCGCCGCCGGCGACACGATCTCCATCGTCCCCTCCATCGCCGGCGGACGCTAACGCACCATGTCCACCCAGCTTTCCAAAGAAGAAATCGGACGGTATAGCCGCCACCTCATCATGCCGGAAGTCGGCATGGAAGGGCAGCTGAAGCTCAAGAACGCCAAGGTGCTGCTGATCGGCACGGGCGGCCTCGGCGCTCCCGTCGCCATGTACCTCGCCGCCGCCGGCGTCGGCAAACTCGGCATCGTCGACTTCGACACCGTCGACGTTTCGAACCTGCAGCGCCAGGTCATCCACGGCACCAAGGACGTCGGCAAGAAGAAGGTCGACTCGGCCGAAGAGACGATGAAGGACATCAACCCCTTCATCGAAATCGTCAAGTACGAAGAGCCGCTCACCTCCGCCAACGCGCTCGAAATCCTCAAGGATTACGACATCATCGCCGACGGCACCGACAACTTCCCGACGCGCTTCCTGGTCAACGACGCCTGCGTACTGCTCGGCAAGCCCAACGTCTACGCCAGCATCTTCCGCTTCGAGGGCCAGGCCACCGTCTTCTGCAAGGACGAAGGTCCCTGCTACCGCTGCCTGTACCCCGAACCGCCACCCCCGGGCCTCGTCCCCAGCTGCGCCGAAGGCGGCGTGCTCGGCATCCTGCCCGGCGTGGTCGGGCTCATCCAGGCCACCGAAGTCATCAAGCTCATCCTGGGCGAAGGCCAGCCCCTCCAGGGCCGGCTCATGCTCTACGACGCCCTCGCCATGAAGTTCCGCGAACTCAAAATCCGCCGGAATCCCGAGTGCCAGGGCAAGTGCAGCGTGGTCAAGGAACTGATCGACTACCAGCAGTTCTGCGGAGTTCCACACCAGGAGGCTCCCTTGCCCGCTCCCGTTTCCTCAACCGACATCACCGCCGTGGACGTGAAAAAGCTGATCGACGCCGGCGCCGACTTCACCCTGATCGACGTGCGCGAAGTGCACGAATATCAGATCTGCAAGATCGATAAGGCGCAGCTCATCCCGCTCGGCGAACTGCCCCGGCGGCTCCACGAGCTCGACAAGGAAGCCGACATCGTCATCCACTGCAAGATGGGCGGCCGCTCGGCCAAGGCCTGCGACCTGCTCCGCGCCAGCGGCTTCAGCCGGGTTCGCAACATGACCGGCGGCATCCTCGCCTGGGCCGACACCGTCGACCCGTCCGTCCCCAAGTACTAACGCGTTCGCGCGAAGTGATTCACCGGACCATGCCCGTGCCCCAGGCCCGGGTTGGTCCGGATCGCTTCCGTGATGAACGCCTTCGCCTCGGCCACCGCGTTCCGCAGCGGCCGCCCCGCCGCCAGCAGCGCCGTAATCGCCGCCGAATAGGTGCACCCCGTGCCATGCGTATGGGGCGTGTCCGTGCGTTCGGCCGTGAACCAGTCGACCGTCTCCGCCGTCACCAGCACGTCGCTCGCCTGCCCGGCCAAGTGGCCGCCTTTCACTAACACCGCCCGCGGCCCCAGCTCCAGCAGCCGCCGCCCCGCCGCCACCATCTGCGCCTCCGTCTCCACCGGCAGCCCCGTCAGCGCCGCCGCCTCGTGCAGGTTCGGCGTCACCAGTTCGGCCTTCGCGAACAGCCGCCCGCGCAGCGCCTCGGCCGCCTCGGCCGCAATGAGCGGCGCCCCGTGCTTGCTGATCATCACCGGGTCCACCACCAGCGGCACGTCGCCAATCGCCTCCGCCACCGTTTCGATCAACGCCGCCGACCCCAGCGCGCCCGTCTTCGCCGCGCCCGGCCGTATATCGCTCAACACCGCTTCGATCTGCTGCCGCACCAGTCCGGCGTCCAGCAGCTCGACGCGCGACACCGTGCGCGTGTTCTGCACCGTCAGCAGCGTGATCACCGCCTCGCCGTAGACGCCGAATTGATGGAACGTTTTGAGGTCGGCCTGGATGCCGGCGCCGCCGCTCGGGTCGGAGCCGGCGATCGTAAGAGCAACAGGAATCATGGGAAGGTGAGCCGCTGCAGATCGGTCCGGCCCACCGCGTTGGCCATCTCGATCAGCACCGAACCCACTATTGTCGCATCGCCCGTCACCGGGAACGCGGCCCGGAACCGGAACACGCCGCCCAGCGCGCTCTGCGCGAAGTGCGCCCGGAACGCCTCGGCGACGTCGGCCGTCATCACCCCGCCCAGCGCCGCCCCCGCGCGGTCGAAGAACCGGAAGTTCACCGATCCCGCCGTGCGCGTGTTGTCGAACCCCAGCACGTCGATCTCCAGCGTGTTCCCGTTCCGCCGCGCCGTCGCCGTATCCACCACCAGCGGCCCGCGCTCGAAGCGGTAGGTCTCGGTCGTCGTGCCCGCCTCGGTCACCGCGTCCAGTCGCAGCACGCCCGCCGTCGTACCCGTCTGCAGCACCGTCTCCGGCGCTCCGTCGAAGGTCGCGTCCCGGCTCCCCGCGGCCACGGCGAACGGGATCTCGCGCTGCCCGTTCGGGAACACGATCGCCGGGTCGGCCGTCGCGCCCGTGAAGGTCGCGCGCAGCACGCCCGTGCCCGGTCCCAACGCCGGCTCGGCCAGCCGCAGCCGGACGCGC
>CAYMTH010000333.1:0-6276 GCA_964393235.1 uncultured Solibacteraceae bacterium
GCGACGGGGGCGGCCAGAGCGAGCGTCCCCTCCTCGAGCGTCCCTTTGAGTTCCGGGAGCCACGGGGCGAGCAGGAACGGTTCGCGGGCCGCGACGCCGGCTTGCAGATACTTGAGGGTCAGTTCGGCAGCCGCTTCCGTGTCGGTCCGGAACCAGACGTTCAGTGACGGGGCGGCGGTGACGTCGACGGCCAGATCGAACCCATTGACCTGTCCGGATTCCCCGCCCTCGACGAGCGGATCGAGCGATTTGGGCGCGACGCCGCCGGGAACCGTTTCACACGCCACCCAGATGGCATGACGGGGGGCGAGTTCACTGGCGCGGGCAAACAGCGGGTTGACCGAGGCCAGCGATTCGACGTTGGCGCGAGCGCGCTCGGCGGCGGCCTGAATGCCGGGGCGGGTGCCGATGAGAACGGTGGTCCCGCCGACCGGGCCGGTGACCCAGGCCAGGTGGGGATCGCCGGCGGCCGCGCCCGGGGGCGCGGCGATTTCCAATCCTTTATAAGGAATCATCCGGGCGCCTTCGCGCATGGCGAGTTTGCGGAGTTCCGGGAGCGTAAAGCCGCCGGAGAGGACGAGGACGTCCGACCGGCGGCCGCCGGAATCCATGACCGAAGACAGCAGCAGCCGTTCGGCCTGCGCGAGCAGCGGCGAGCCGAGCGCGGCGGCAAACTGCGCCCGGAGTTGCTGTCCTTCCGGAGTCGCCGCCAGTTTGCGGAAGTCGACCCCGGCGAGGACCTGAGCCTCGGGGTGGGCGAAGCGCCAGGCCAGCGGCTCGGAGGCCCCGAGGGTCGGAGCGGCGAGAGCGCGGGGCCCGGCGGCGAACAGGAACGAACCGAGCAGCACGAACCGGGAGATGGTCCTCATGATAGTTACTCCACGGGCAGGATGACGGTGTTGCTTTCGACGCCCGCCTGACGGACGCGGAGTTCGATTTTGCCGACCGGCCAATCGGCCGGAATAGTGAAGCGGAGCACGGCGACGCCGGACATGCCGGGCGCGGCGCCGGCGAAGTCGGGCGCGTAGACCGTGTCGCCGACCAGGATCTCCGGCGTTGTGCGCAGCGGGTTGGGCGGATTGTCGGGCGCCGGGAAGCCATCGAGGGACGGGCGCTGGTAGGGACCGAAGCCGGTCCCCATGAGCACGACCTGTTCGCCGCGCTTGGCCGGAGCGGCGGGGGTGGCCAGAGTGCCGTCGGGCCGCTGGGCGGCGGCGACGAACTGGTCCCCGATCTGCTGGCCGAAGACGCCGGGGGCGTGGCGGACAACATTGAACTTGCCGGAGATTTCGGGCTGCGCGCCGTTGCGGACGGCGAGCGAGTATTCGCCATCGGCAAGGTCGGACGGCAGGAAGGCGTTGACCTGTTCGGGGGAGACAAACAGCAGCGGCAGCAGGCGGGTGCCGACGCGGGCGGTCACATTGCCGATGGTCTGGGCGAGCGGGGCGTTGGGGCCGGTGACGTATTCGGTGGCGAGGCCGGAGCCGAAGATGGAGATGATCGATCCGGGCGCGACCGCTTTCACCGGGGTTTCGCCGGCGGCGTTACGGATGCCGGCCGAGGGGATGAAGGGCACCTTATCCATCTGCGCGCGGACGACGCGCGGCACCTGCATCGAGAGGAACCCGCCGGCGCTGGTGCCGGACAGGTCGCCTTCCCAGCGGCGGAACCGGTAGCCCTCGTTGGCGACAGCCGTCACCTGAACCGAGGAGTCGGACGGGTAGAAACCATCGGCCGAGCCGGGCTCGAGCCGGAAATCGGCGCCGCCGGCCGGATCGGAGACGGCGAGGAGCCGGTTGAAGGTCCGGTAGCGGAAGCTCAGCTGCCGGTCGGCGGTGAAGTTGAGGGTGCGCGCGGCGGCGGCCGCATCGCTCCAGCCATCAAACTGCAGGCGGGTATCGACGCCGAGAGAAACGGCTTCGGGCACCGCGACGGTCGCGGTGGAGCCGTTCGGCCGGTCGATGGTACAGGGAAGCGCGCACACCTTGCCATCGACTTCGAGGCGGATGCCGGGCTGCTGCGACGAGATGACGACACGGGGATAGATTTCGTAGTTGGCCACCATGCGCAGGCCGCCGAGCTCGGTCTCCTCCGGGGTGACGATCTGCTGGGTGGCCTCGCCGCCATGGGCCCAGCCGATGAAACGGTACTTGCGGCCGCGCGCATCGGTGGTTTCGGCCGGGGCGGTGACGGTGTGTTTCGAACCGACGCCCCAGACGAAGTTGTACGACGGCCAGTTTTCGCGGCCATTGATGTTCAGCTTGAGGCCGACCGGATTGGTGAGGAAAGAAACGTGGGTACCGCGCACGAACCTGGCGACGATCGTCTCCGGGATGTTCGCCCCCACCGCTTTATAGACCGTTCCCTGGCCGCCGCCGATGCTGAAGCTGTCGAGGACCCAGGTTTTACCGGTCAAGTCGAGCTGCGAGGCCGGCGCGCCGAGGATGTGCGACGAGCCTTCGGCGAGGTCGAGTTCCCAGGGCAACGCGGCGAACGTATAGGTTTCATACGGATTCCGCATCTCGATTTCGGCGGGCAGGCGGGTGGGGATGGGTGTGCCGTTGACGGTGACGATGAGGCCTTCCGGATTGGTCCGGAAGATGACGCGCTTGGCCGGGGCGAAGCGGGGCGAGAGCACGGCGGGTCCGCGCACGGTATAGCTCTTCAGGAAACTGTCGGTGCCGGTGCCACCGTTGAGCGTCCAACCTTCAAAAACGAACCCGCGCGAGGGGAAGGCGTTCAACTGAATGGTTCCGCCGAGGGTGGACCAGACCGAGGCCGAGTTGGCGATGCAGCGCCCGTTGACGAACAGGACGCCGGGGCCGCTGGTGGTGAAGACGCCCGGGATGTTCGTCCCGGGCTGGCCGCCGGTATTCGGGCAGGCGACGGTGGGCACGTCCTCAATCGAAGGCAAATTCGTAGCGGCGGTGTTGTAGAACAGGATGTCGATGCGGTGTTCGACCTGGAAAGTCGCCTTGAGCGACAGAAAATCGGGATCGGCGGTAACGGTGATGTGCGTGGTGCCGCCGGCGGTGAGCAGGCCTTTGTCGTCGGTCCAGCCCTGGAAGGTCATGCGGCTGGTGCCGCCGGTGAGCTGGAACGGCTCGGCCCAGACGGTGTGGCGGCTGCCTTTCGGCCAGAAAAATGTCGCCGAGGAGGTATATTTGGTGCCATCGACATAAAAAGATCCGCCCGGCGGATCGGAAAATATGCGGGTCTGGGTCGTCTGCGCCGGGGCCACGGCGGCGGCCAGGCAGCAGAGAGCGAGGGTCTGGAACCAAATGCGCATCATAGTATCGATCGGGGCACTCCTTCGCCCCTACCTTGTCTTTCGGCAGTACCAACGTTTTTCTGAATAGTTGAAAAACCTTAGTTACAGTAGAAGTGAGAAAAACTATGTCCAACCCCGCGCCGCTGCCGGCGGTTCCTCTAACGATTGAAGGCTCCTGGGTACTCCACCAACTGCTGAAGTTCGATCAGCCGGCGTGGAACGATCTTGCGACCGGGATGAAGCGCACGATCCTGCGCGAATTTGTAAACAAGCTGCAGGAATGGGAGGCCAACGAGGCGTTCCCTTCGGCGGTTTTCACGATGATCGGCCACAAGGCCGATTTGATGCTGGTGCATTTCCGCGACGACGCGGCGCTGCTGCACCAGGCCGAACTCGACCTCTCCCGATTAGCTATCGGCAGATATCTGCGCCCGGTTCACTCCTATTTTTCCGTCGTGGAACTCGGGCTGTACGAATCGACGGTAAAGCTTTACCGGTCGCTGGCCGAACGGGGTCTGGAGCCGCATACGGAAGAGTGGACGGCGGAGATCAACGCGACGCTGGCGCGGCAGAAAGAGGCGATGGCGCCGCGGCTGTACCCGACGTTCCCGGACCGGAAGTACATTTGCTTCTATCCGATGGACCGGCTGCGGGGGGAGATCAACAACTGGTATTCGGCTCCGATCGAGGAGCGGCAGCGGATGATGCACGAGCACGGTCTGGTGGGGCGGCGGTACGCCGATGAGGTGAAGCAGATCATCACCGGGTCGATCGGGCTCGACGACTGGGAGTGGGGCGTGGACCTGTTCGCCGACGATCCGCTGGTGTTCAAGCGCCTGATTTACGAGATGCGATTTGACGAGGTGAGCGCGAAGTATGCTAAGTTCGGGCAGTTCTTCGTCGGCGTCCGGGTTCCTTCGTTCGCTGTGGAGCAATTTCTGATCGGCTGATTCCCATGATCCTCCTCCTGTGCCTGGCCGTTGGCGCCGCCCTGATTATCTGGGTGAGCGGGCGGCTGCGGGAGCTGGAGGAGAAGAATGCGGAACAGCAGCGGCAGATCGCGGCGCTGACGGCGCGGGTGTTCCGGCTGGAAGCGGGCGAGGCGCCGGGCGCCCCGCCCGCGGCGGCGATCCCGGAAGCGCCCCCCGTGCCGCCTCCGCCTGTTATGGCAGCCGCGCCGGCGCCCGCGACCGCCGAGCCGCCACTGCCACCAGCGATGCCACCGCCGGCGCCAGCGGTTCCGGCGGCGGCGTCCGAGAACCTCGAGGAGGTGATTGGCGGGAGCTGGTTGAGCAAGCTGGGTGTGCTGATGCTGCTGATCGGTTTGGCGCTGTTTATCGGCTTCTCGCTGACCGAGATGGGTCCGCTCGGGCGGGTGCTGACGGGCGTGGCGACGAGCCTGGGGCTGCTGGGCGCCGGCGTGGCGGCGGAGCGGAAGACGAACTACCGGGTGCTGGGGTCGGCGCTGATCGGCGGGGGATGGGCGGGCCTGTATTTTACGGCGTTCGCGGCGCACGGAATCGCCGAGGCGCGGGTGATCGAAAGCCCGGGCGTCGGGTTCTTCCTTCTGCTGGCGGTGGCGGCTGGGATGATTCTGCACTCGCTGCGGTACCGGAGCCAGACGGTGACGGGGCTGGCCTATATGGCCGCGTTTCTGACGATCGCGATCTCCTCGCTGACGCAATTCTCGGCGATCGCCTCGGTGCCGCTGCTGCTGAGCCTGCTGGCCGTGGCGTGGAAGTTCGGCTGGCAGCCGCTGGCCGCGGCGGGGGCGATGTTCGCCTACGCGGCCTACGGGTTCGACCTGGCGACGGGGGACAAAGACCGGTACTTCGTGCTGATCGGCGAACCGGTGCTATGGACCTATTGGGTGCTGCTGGAGGGGTTCGACCTGGCGGCGAAGCGGCGCGGGGCGGGGCTGCCGATCGCGCCGTTCAACCTGACGGGATTTTTGCTGGCGACGGCGGCGGTCTGGCCGCAGGGGAACGGGTGGCAGCCGGGCTGGATGCTGGGTTCGATGGCGGTGGCGCAACTGCTGAGCGCGATCGTGCGCGGGCGGCGAAACGAGGCCGGCGAACTGGTGGACGATTCGATATTTGGCGGCTACCGGGCGTCGATCACGGCGTCGGCGGTGTTTTCGGCCGCGTTCATCGTCGACCACTTTACGGGGCTCGCGCGCGGGTTCACGCTGGCGCTGCTGGCCGAGAGCGTGGCGGTGTCGGGGTGGCTGTTCCGGTCCGCGTACTTGCGCGGGCTGGGGGCGGCGCTGTTCCTGCTGCCGCCGGTTTTCAGCCTGGCGCATTTCCATCCGCCGCTGTACTGGGCGCTGTCGGCGTTGTTCGTGATCAACCGGCTCTGGCTGGCGGGCGGGGCGTGGTATTCGGCGGGCGCGGTGCTGACGCTGGGAGCGGTGTTGATCGATTTCGAGCCGCATTACGCGCGGCCGGCGCTGCTGACGATCGCGGCGGGAGCGTTGGGACTGGCCTTGCGGTGGGCGGGGAAGGCGGAGGGGCGGCTGGCCGGGTTGGCGCTGGCGGTCTTGTCGGTCATCGTGCTGGTGGCGAAGATGCCGGTGGAGTTCGTCTGGGTGACGATCGGCGTGCCGGCGCTGCTCTATGCGGCATTTGCGTGGGTGATTCCGGAGGGTGGAGCGCGGTTGACCACGTTCGTGCTGATGCAGTCCTACGCCGGGGCGCTGTTGTACCGGGTGATCGGGAAAGAACCGTGGCTGATGGCGGCGTGGTCGGGGTTCGCGGCGGCGTCCTGGATCGCGGGGATGCGCGTGCCGGCGCCGAGCCTGGCCGGGAGCGCGCTCCTTTTAGAGATCGTCGCGGTCGCGTACTGGCTGGGCGACCTGTTGGGGAAGCAGACGGGGCTGGCGGCGCAGGTGACAGCGATCGCGGCGCTGTTTGCGATGGCGTTCGTGCCGGCGCGGGACGGCGGCACACTGCCGCGACTGATGGGGATGGCCCACGGGGCGCTGGCGACCGGGGTACTGACGTTGT
>CAYMTH010000334.1:0-6264 GCA_964393235.1 uncultured Solibacteraceae bacterium
CGGGGGGCGGGCGGGGGGAGGGGGAGAGGGGGGGGGAGTGTCCGGTGGGGCG
This sequence comes from uncultured Solibacteraceae bacterium, assembly GCA_964393235.1. Lineage (GTDB taxonomy): Bacteria > Acidobacteriota > Terriglobia > Bryobacterales > Bryobacteraceae. The sequence continues at coordinate 53 of CAYMTH010000334.1, forward strand.
GGGGGGGCGGCGGCGGCGGGCGCTGGGGGAGTTGGTGAAAGTGGTGAACAAGGTCAGTCAGAATTTGCATGCGGAGCTGCTGCTAAGAGAGGCGGGGCGGGCGGGGAAGCCGTGGGGGAGCCGGGAGGCGGGGCTGGCGGAGTTGAAGAAGTTTTTGGAGGAAGAGGTCGGGGTGGGGAAGGAGGATGTGAATTTTGTGGACGGGTCGGGGTTGTCGCGGCTGACGCTGGTGACGCCGGAGGCGACGTCGAAGCTGCTGGCGCATATGGCGGCGAAGGGCGAGGTGTGGTTCGACTCACTGCCGGTGGGCGGGGAGGACGGGACGCTGGGGCGGCGGTTTCAGGGCGAGGATGTGCGGGGGAAGGTGCGGGCGAAGACGGGGACGCTGTCGCACGTGAGCGCGCTGGGCGGGTATCTGGAGCATCCGAAGCACGGGCGGGTGGCGTTTACGGTGCTGGTGAACAATTACAACACTTTGGCGTCCGAGGCGCGGGCGGGAATTGATAAAATCGTGAAGACGCTACTGGAGTAGAAAGCATGCCGATTTACGAATACCGTTGCGACGATTGCGGGAAGCAGTTTGAGAAGCTGGTGCGGGCGAGCGCGCCGAAGGTGGCGTGTCCGGGGTGCGGGGGCGAGAAACTGGAGCAGCAGTACTCGACGTTCGCGGCGCAGATGGGGGGCGGGAGCGCGGCGGCGGCGCCGTGCGGGCCGATGGCGGGCGGCGGTGGTTGCGGGGCGGGGATGTGCGGGATGCCGGGGATCTGCGGGAAGAACTGATTTCGCTTTTTCTTCTCGTTTTTTCTTGACCTTCGCTCTTCTTTCGCCCATACTGTTGGTGACATGGCGCTGACACGACGGCAGAAAGAAGTTCTGGATTTCCTGGCGGAGTTCATCGAGAAGCATCAATATTCGCCCTCGTATGAAGAGATCGCCGAGGGGCTGGATTTGAATTCGCTGGCGACGATTCACAAGCACATTTCGTCGCTGGAATCGAAGGGGTATCTGCGGCGGGCGTTCAACCAGAGCCGGTCGCTCGAGATCGCGCCGCGGTATGCGGCGGAGGTGGAGAAGCGGCGGGCGGTGGAGACGGGGCTGGCGGTGCCGTTGATGGGTAAGATCGCGGCGGGTGTGCCGGTGGAAGCGGTGGCGAATCCGGAGATGCTGCATTTCCAGGATTTTGCCGGGGATGCGTCGACGTATGCGTTGCAGGTGCGGGGCGAGTCGATGATCGACGATCACATCTGCCACGGGGATTTCGTGCTGATCCAGAAGGCGGATTCGGTGCGGGATGGGGAGATCGTGGTGGCGCTGGTGGACGGGATGGAGACGACGTTGAAGCGTTTCTATCGGGAGGCGGACGGGATGGTGCGGTTGCAGCCGGCGAATTCGACGATGGATCCGATTCTTGTGCCCGCGCAGAGCGTGCAGGTGCAGGGAAAATTGATTGCGGTGATGCGGAAGTATTAGGCCGCGGCGCGGCTAGTTTCCGGGCGGATCCTACTTCCCGCGGAAGATGGCGGTGGAGAAGATCGACACCATGAGGGTGTGGTTGTTTTCGAAGATGCGGCCGTTGCGCTGCTGGAGCGTCTGTTCCATGAACCCGACTTCGAGGCGGGAGCGCTTGGGGAGCGTGTAGGTGACGGCGGCGTAGGCGCGGTTCTGGTCGAAGACGTTATAGGCGACGTTTTTGCCGAAGTTGAGCATGAACTCGTCGTAAAAGGCGAGGCCCCACTTGCCTTTGAGGGGCACGGTGACGCGGTACATGTAGCGGAACCGGTTTTCGTGGCGCCAGCGTTTTAGGGAACGGTCGCCATTTGGGGCGACGGTGAGTTCGCCGAGTTCCCGCTGCTCGAGACGGTAGCGGTGGGCCATGCCGACCTTACCGACTTTGTGGGTGACCTGCACCTGCTCGAAGATGCGGTGTTCGGGGAAGGGCGTCGCCACCGGGAACTCGCCGTAGCGCATGGTGGCGATGTAGCCGTAGCCGGCGGTGAAGGTGATGTTGGGGTTTAGGGTGTAATTAACCGCGGGGCGGAGGAGGAGCTGCTGCCAGCGGGCGGCGACGTCGTGGCGGCGCCATTGGCCTTCGAGGTGGACGCCCCATTTGGAATCGCCGATGGGGTGGTCACCGAAGTAGTTCCACCAGCCGTGGAAGTTGTTCGTGTGAACTCTGGGAAGGGCGGGCTGCGCGTAGGAGGGTAGGAAAAGCGCTAAGGTGATGGTACTGACGAGGAGGAACGGTTTCATGATATCGATGCGGTCCCTGGTTTTCTTATCGGCCGTTTTGGCGGCACAACATAACCATGGACCTCAGCATAGCGGGGGCGGGGCGGCGAAAGAACTCCCGGCGACGGGGGAGTATTCGTTCCGTATTCGTACCAGTAACGCGCGCGCCCAGGCCTATTTTAGCGCGGGGATGGCGATGATCTACGGGTTCAACCACGACGAGGCGCAGCGGCTGTTCGCGCGGGCGGCGGAGCTGGACCCGGCGTCGCCGATGCCGCACTGGGGGATGGCGCTGTCACTCGGGAGCCATATCAACAACGAACCGGAGGCGGCGCGGGAGCGGAAGGCGTGGGAGGCGATCGAGCGGGCGCGGGGGCTGGCGGGGAAGGCGCCGCGGCATGAACGGCGGTACGTGGAGGCGCTGGGGACGCGGTATTCGGGCGATGCGAGCGTGGACCGGAAGAAGCTGGCGCGGGAGTACGCGGCGGCGATGGGGGCGTTGCACCGGGAGTATCCGGACGATCCGGACGCGGCGGTGCTGTACGCCGAATCGCTGATGAATTTGAACCCGTGGAAGTATTGGGGGGCGGACGGGAAGCCGGCGGAGGGGACGCTGGAGTTTGTCGGGGTGCTGGAGGGGGTGTTGCGGCGGTGGCCGGAGCATCCGGGGGCGAATCACTATTACGTACACGCGGTGGAGGCGTCGCCGGAGCCGGAGCGGGCGCTGGCGGCGGCGAACCGGCTGGGGAAGCTGGTGCCGGCGGCGGGACACCTGGTGCATATGCCGAGCCACATTTATGCGCGGCTGGGGGATTGGGGGCCGGCGGCGGCGGCGAATGCGGCGGCGGTGTCGGCGGATCGGTCTTATTTGAAAGGCAAGCCGGCGGACGGGTTGTATCCGCTGATGTACTATCCGCACAACATCCACTTTTTGTTGTACGCGCAGGGGGCGGCGGGGCAGTGTGCGGCGGCGGAGGGGACGGGGCGGGAACTGGTGAAGCAGATCGCGCCGGGGTTGGAGACGATGCCGATGCTGCAGGGGTTTTTGGCGTATGTGTACCAGTTGTCGGTGTGGTGTCCGGGCGTGGCGCTGGGGGCGGCGCCGGCGGAGAAGCATGCGCTGGCGACGGTGGCGTATCAGTATGCGCGGGGGACTCGGGCGGCGTGGCGGAAAGACTTGGCGGGGGCGCGGGTGGCGTTGGCGGCGATGCGGGCGGCGGCGGGGCGTGTGGCGCCGGAGACGATCTATGAGCCGGTGTACACGACGGCGTATTTGACGGTGGCGGGGGCGGCGCTGGAGGCGCGGATCGCGGATGCGGCGGGGGATCTGGCGGGGGCGGCGGCGTTGTGGCGGAAGGCGGCGGAGGCGCAGGACGCGCTGCGGTACGATGAGCCGCCGATCTGGTATTACCAGGTGCGGCAGTCGGAGGGGGCGGTGTTGTTGCGGATGGGGAGATTGGCCGAGGCGGAGGCGGTGCTGCGGGAGTCGTTGCGGCGGCAGGCGCGGGATGGGCGGGCGCTGTTTCTGCTGTGGAAGGCGCTGGCGGGGCAGGGGAAGGAGCGGGAGGCGGGGCTGGTGGAGGGGGAGTTTAGAGCGGTTTGGAAGGGGGGAGTACTGAAGGCGGAGGAGCTTTAGGGGGAATCTGGGGTCGGAGTTTTCTGGCTTCCAGGTACTGTGGAAAAGTTGTGGAAAAATGTGGGTGGGGTGTGCGGGCCTGGCGGAGGCCTGCGCTGGTTTTTCATGGACTTAGGCGAGACGAAGAAGCCGGACAATTCCGAGGTCGGATTTGTCCGGCTTCCAGGTAGTGTGGAAAAGGTGTGGAAAAGTTAGCGGAAGTTGGCGGTTAGGGCGGTGTCGGCGTTGATCGTCGTCGTGCAGGTTAGTGCGAGACCACTGCAGCCGCCGCCGGTCCAGCCCTTCCACGTCGCGCCGGCGCCGGGGACCGCCGTCACCGTGACCTGCGTGCCCTGCAGGAACGAACCGCCCGACGGGTTGCTGCTGACCGTGCCGGTGCCGTTCGTCTTCAGGACGAGTTTGTACGTCGACTTGAAGAGGGCCGTGACCGGCGCGTCGGAGTTCACCGAGAAGGTGCAGGTGAGCGAGTTGCCGGCGCAGGCGCCGCCCCAGCCGGAGAATACGCCCTTGCCGTTGCGGGCCGTCAGGGTGACCTGGGTGCCCGTGTTCACCGTCATCGAACAGGCGCCGGGACAGCGGATGACGCGGGTGGCGTCCTCGACCTGGCCGTCGCCGGTGATGGTGACGTTGACGGGATAGGCGTCGGGGGCGTTGAGATTGGCGGCGGCGTTCTGGGCGCCGATGAAGTCGCCGACTTCGCCTTCGGCCGGGGCGTTGCAAAGGGCGTCAGCGCAGAGGGCCTGGTTGGTGATGGGGTCGTAGGCGCCGGTGTACTTGTACATCTCGAAGCGGCGGACGACGGCTTTGCTGCCGGCCTGGAGACCGCCGCGCTTGCGCTTCTGTTTGCCGTTGGAGGGGTCGAGGTCGGCCTGGATGAGATCCCAGGAGGTTTCCAGTTGGGCCAGATCTTCGGGGACGACGGGGTTGTCGGCGACGAGTTCGTCGAGGTTGACCTGTCGCTTGATCTCGGTCTTGTATGTCTTCATCCATTGCGCCGGGCCGTAGAGCTTGGCGGGCGGGGGAGGAACGGGAGCCGGGATGTCGACTACGACCACGGCGGGTTCCGCGGGAGCGGGAGGCGGCTGGACGGACCAGATGGGGGCGGGGATGGCGACCTGGGAGTTGGCGCCGATGAGTTTGCCGGGGTTGGCGGGGTCAGCGATGAGCCAGCGGTAGACGGTTCTGGTGGGGTTACCGGAGAGGCCGAGGCCGAAGTGCTCGCAGCCGGAGGTGGCATAGCCGGCGGTGCCGATGATGCACTGGTGGCCGGTCATGACGGTGGGCTTGATGGCTTGGGGCGTGCCGGTGACCCAGGTGCCGGAGGCGGGGTCATAGGGGGACATCCAGCGGACGAGCATGCCGCCGCCCTGGGGGAGAGGGGTGACCTGGGGCGGGCCGTAGCGGTTCCAGTTGTAGTAGCTGGTGACGGAGCTGACGCCGTGGTACTCGATTTCGAAGCCGCGGCAGTCCTGACCGGTGTCGTTGACGACGTCGAAGTTGGAGTTGGTCCCGTAGAGGGTGACCTGGGCGGTGGCCGGGAACGCGGCGAGGGCGAGGGCGGCGAGCGCGAGGAGGGAGGGTTTGTGTGATGTGGAAGTCGACATACGGAGGCTGAGACAAGGCCGTTCAGGGTGTGGAGCGGAAATATTTCTGCCGTAACCGAGGGTTTGTTTGTGCTATCTAAGGGGTAAGCATGGACAAGTGGGCGGTGCTATCGAATGTGCTGGGGCTGGCGATCGGGGCCGGGCTGAATCTGTACGCGGCGGTTCTGGTGACGGGACTGGGAATCCGGTACGGGCTGCTCGCGAACATGCCGGGGGAGTTGGGGCTGCTGGCGCATCCGGTGGTGCTGGGCGCGGCGGGGATTCTGTACGTCGCCGAATTCGTGGCCGATAAGGTTCCGTTTTTCACGCCGATCTGGGACGGGATCCATACCTTCATCCGGCCGCTGGGCGGGGCGTTGCTGGCGCTGGGGGCGACGGCGGATCTGGACCCTCTGGTGAAAGTTCTGGCCATGCTGGCGGCCGGGACGCTGGCGCTGGGAACGCACTCGTCGAAGATGGGCTTCCGGCTGATGGCGCACGCGACGCCGGAGCCGACGACGCATTCGATGATCTCAGTCGCCGAGGATTTCGGCGTGGTGGCGCTGCTGGCGCTGGCGTACGCGTACCCGTGGGTGGCGATTCCGGTGTTTTTCGGGATTGTGGCGGCGATTCTCGCGTTTTTACCGTTTTTGCTGCGGGTGGCGCGGTTTTTGCTGGCCGGGCTGGTGGGGCGGGTGATGTCGTGGCTGCCGGGGCAGTTGGCCGCCGACGGACGCGTGAGGGCGTATGCGCGGAAGGTGAAG
>CAYMTH010000335.1:0-1686 GCA_964393235.1 uncultured Solibacteraceae bacterium
CACGGCGCCATCGGACTGGGACGTCGACATCGTCCACGCGTTCAATATCCAGACCGCCTCCGAAACCGCCGCGCTGCAGGCGGAGACCCTACGCCGCAAACTGCCCTTCGCCCTCTCGCCGGTCTGGTGGACGTCCTACGTCAACTGGTTCGCCGACACCGCAACGCTCTCGCTCCCTTGGCGCGCCGTTCGCGCCGCGCTTGGATTCCACGCCGCATCCCGGCTTTACTCCGCTTGGCAGCAGTTCCGCTCCACCGCCAGGCCGGAGTGGCACCAGCAGCGCGAAATCCTTGTCCGCTCCACCGTCCTCCTGCCCAACGCCAACGCCGAACTCGACGTGCTGCGCCGCGACTTCCATCTCGCCGCCGGCGCCCCGCCCGCCGTCATCGTTCCCAATGCCATCGACGATGCGTTGTTCAATGCCCCCATCCCCGGCGCCCCGTGGGACTACCGGTTTTCCCCGCGCCAATTTGTCCTGGAGGTCGCCCGCATCTCCCCGGAGAAGAACCAGCTCGGCCTCATCGACGCGCTGCGCGGCCTCGACGTCGCCATTGTCCTCGCCGGTCAACCCTCGCCCGAGCACCCGGACTACGTCTCCCGCTGCCGTACCGCCGCCGCCGAACGCGGCAACGTTCACTTCCTCCCGTGGACGCCTCACGCCCAACTTATTCGCCTCTATGCCGCCGCCGCCGCGCACGTGCTCCCCAGCTGGCGGGAGACCCCCGGCCTGGTAAGCCTGGAGGCCGCCGCCGTCGGCTGCCCCGTCGTCACCACCTCCGCCGGCAGCACGCGCGAGTACTTCGGCGAGGAGGCCCTGTACTGCGACCCCTGGAGCCGCGCCTCCATCCGCAAGGCTGTCGATTCCGCCATCCGCCGCCCCGGCTCGGAGTCCCTTCGCCTCCGCGTACGCCGCGATTTCACCTGGCTCCGCGCCGCTGAAGCTACCCTCCGGGCCTATCGCCTCGTCCTCGCCCGCGAGCCCTGCGCACTCTCTCCCTCTCTCCCCGCGACATGACGCCCTGCGTTGAAAGTCCCCGTCCTCGTTTCCGGGTGGTGCGCCCCGCCGCCCGCCGCCTCGCCGCCGTATTCGTTGCCGCCCTCGCCCTTCCGGCCTTCGCCCAGTGGCCGATTGCCGGCGCCAACCGCCAGCGCACCAGCTGGGTCCCCGAACAGGTCCCCTCGCCGGCTGCCTTCGCCGCCACCGGCAACGCGGCGCTCACCCCCGTCTGGTATCGTCCCGTCGAGGCGTTCATCCCCGGCCGTGTACAGGTCATCGCGGCCCACAATCTGCTCTATCTCGCCACCGCCGCCGGCCTCTACGCCTTTCGCGAAAACGGCGAGCTCGCCTGGCAATATCCCACCGCGATGCCCCTGGGACATTCGCCCACCATCGACGGGGACGTCGCCTACGCCGGATGCTTCGATGGCCGCATCCACGCCGTCGACGCGCACACCGGCGAGCCCATCGCGGTCTCGCCCTCCGCCGGAGCCGGCTTCCAGACGAACCCGCTCGTCGTCGACGGCGTTGTCTACGCCGGCAGTCGCGACGGCTACTTCTATGCCTGGCGTCCCGGCGACGACGCGTGGCTCTGGCGATTTGCCGCCGCGGGCCCCATCCTCTTCTCGGCCGCCTATCACGAAGAGGACCGGGTCCTCTACTTCGCCGCCAACGACGGCCACGCCTAC
>CAYMTH010000335.1:1696-6254 GCA_964393235.1 uncultured Solibacteraceae bacterium
CGGCAATGAAGTCGCCTACGCCCTCACCACCGGCGGCCGCCTGCTCTGGAAATCCGCCCACCTGCCCGGCGAAGGCTTCCGTTCCTGGTGGCCTGTCGTCCACGACGACGCCGTCATCCTCGCCGGAAGCAGCGTCCGCCGTTCCGAAATCGCGCCCCGTTCCGCGGACTCCGATATCCAGGGCGCCCAGCGCGACTACTTCTTCCCGAAGGGCCTGCCCAAGGGCACGCCACGCGGCATCCGCGACAGCTCCGGCTGGATCGACACCAGCCAGCCCGCCCATTCCCTCAACGGTCCCATCCCCTCCAACTCGGACTACGGCGAAGACTTCCCCGAAGACCGCACCTTCCTCGTGCTCGATCGCCACACCGGCCGCGAAATCGTCTACGACTTCGATGGCGACGGCAAACCCGAATACGCTCCCATCCTCTGGTGGGGCACGCGCGGCGGCAACCGCTATCCCCCGCTGGCCGCCCCCGACGGCAATCTCTACCAGACCAACATGTTCCTCTCCGACGACTGGATCCCCGGCGGCAACATCTCTGGCTGGCGCATCCACACGCCGCTGATCAACACTCCGGTCTCCCGCTGGGCCGCCTCCGATGAACCCATCGCTTATTCCGGCGGCGGGCGCTTCCTGCACTGGAATCACGCCTGCGACCGGACCTCCGGCACCGTCGATCTTCTCACCCCCAATTCCTCCTTCCCCGCCGAGGACCCCGCGCGTGAATGGTGGCACTACAGCTACAACCTCACTGACCTCATCCCCGGCTACGCCGTCATGATGGACGGCCTCTTCCGCAGCCCGCACAGCGGCCTCCCGGACTGCCCCGGACCCTACGGCGGCCGCAACGGCGTTTACCAGACCCACTCCAGCGATCAGAATCCGCCCATCCCCTACCACGGCCGCCTCTACTCCCATCGCGGCAACGCCCTCGTCGCTCTGGGGCAGAGCGAAGCTCCGGCCAAGCCGCTTCCCCTCGTGCCCGTCCCCGCCTCCCGCCCCGCGCGCACGCCGCCCATCACCGTCGACGATGCCCGCGCCCGCCTGGCCGAACAGGTCGAGCGCATCCTCAGCGCCGGCCATCTCCGCCCTGGCTGGGGCCACCACGGCCTCATCGACCGCGCTCTCTCCAACATCTGCGGCGACAATCTCCAGGACTATTGGCGGAATCCCGCCGATACCCACATCGTGCTCCTCGCCGCCCTCCCGCACCTCTCGCCGTCCCAGCAAGCGCGCCTCATCGAATACCTGCGCCGCGAGATGGAGGACTTCCCGGTCTACCGCTTCTCCTCGGTCGGCTGGGGCGCCGGCCAACCCCGCGAACGCTTCCTCACCCCGGACCCGGAAAGCGCCTCCGCCGCGCCCTCCGAGTGGGCCAGCTATCTCTTTCCCGGCTGGACCAAGCTCAAGGACAACGGGCCCCGCTTACCCCCCTACGCCTTCTACGCGCTTTGGAAGTTCGCCGCCGCGTCGGCCGGCGATGCCACCGCGCTCTTCGATGCCGCCCGGGACCGCCTCGCCCCCGTGCCGTCCCGCGAGGTCCTCGCCCGGTTCCCGTTCGTCCACAACGCCTTCGTCGCCGGCTACCTCGGCTATCTCGAACTGGAGCGTCTGGCCGGCTATCCCGAGTCGGAAGCGATTCGCCTCGAACTCGAACGCCTCCTCGCCCTCCGCGTCGAGCTGTTTTCCACCGATACTCCCTACCGCGGCGATCCGCTCGCCAACATCGAAGCCAACTGCCGCGTCCTCACCGTCAGTCGCAATTTCATCTACATGGTCCCCGAACTCGCCGCCCACCTGAAGCCCCACATGCGCTACCAGGTGCGCGACGCCGTCGCCGAGTACGAACGCGTCGCCCCCTATTGGTTCGTCGCGTTCCCGGAAGCGGGCTTCGGCGAAGGCACGCTCTCCCCGCTCTATGACCGGCTCCTCTTCCTCGCCAAGGCGTGGATCCTCGACGAGCCACAGGAATCTCTCCTGTCCTATCTCGACGTCGAAGCCTTCCCCCAGGGCGACCTCCTGTACGTGCAACTGCTGACCGCCGCCATCGAAGCCCGCCCGTCCGTCTCGAAAACAAAATGACGATGCCCGCGACTCCAGCCCGTGCTGCCCTCCTGCTCGCCCTCGCCCTGGCGCCGCTCCTGTGCGCCGCCCCGGAGATCTCCTCGGTCTCGCCCCCGCCCTCCCCGGTCCCGCTCTACGGCCGCGCGGAGGTCTCCTTCCAAGTGGACACCGTCGCCCCGAATCCCCAGTTCCCGTTCGATCCCGCCCCCCCTCCCGGCATCCGGCCGTCGCTCGGAGTCTCGGTCGACGCGCTGTTTACCCCCGACGATTGGGCCACCGTCCAGCGCGTGCCGGCCTTCTACTTTCAGGAGTTCCACGACGAAATCCGCGGCGGACGCGAGTGGTTCTACCCCTCGGGCAGCTTCTACTGGAAGGCCCGCTTCTCCCCTCCCCGCACGGGCTCCTGGCAGTTCCGTCTCGTCGCCCGGGACGCCTCCGGAACCGCCGAATCCGGAACGTTTTCCTTCGAAGTAAAACCCTCCGCCAACCGCGGCCCCGTCCGCGTCAGCGCCGCCGACCCCCGCTACTTCGAGTACGCCGACGGCTCCTACTTCCCCGCGCTCGGCTTCAACATGCGTTTCGACGAGCTCAGCTGGCGCAACCCCGTGCTCGATAACCTGCCCCACCTCGCCGCCCTCAAAGAGAACGGGATTCAACTGGTCCGTATCTGGCTGTCCCAGTGGAGCATCTTCGGCTCGGAGTGGAACCCGTGGTCGGCCCAGGATCCGGCGCTGCACGGGCAATATCTGCCCCACACGGGCATCACCTTCGAAGAGGCGCTGCCGGAATCCGAGGTCTCGATGAAGCTCGACGCCGCCAGCCCCTGCATGTTCATCGGCGCCTGGAAGGCGCCGCCGGCCGTCCGGCGCAACACCGCCTACCGCGTCCGCGTCCGGTTCAAATCCGTCGGCATCACCGGCCCGAAAATGCCCGCAAAGCCGTTCGGATTTCTCGCCAAAACCGGCGGCTGGCTTTGGGGCGACCAGAGCTACTGTCATCAGCCCGGCACCGGCGATCCCGTCACCGCTCAAATCACCGCGGACACCGCCGGCTGGGACATTCTCGAGGCCCCCTGGAACTCCGGCGGCGCCGACTTCCTGCCCAATTTCTTCCTCGTTCTCGAAAACGTCACCTCCGGCGCCGTCTGGGTCGATCACGTCTGGATCGAAGAAAACCTCGGCGATGGAGCGTTCGGCCCCAACATCGTCTCCAAGCCATCCATGGCGCATCACCTCTACTTCGAGCAGCGCAACTCATTCGCCTTCGACAAACTCCTCGCCCAGGCCGAAGATCTCGCGATACTCCTATGCCCCGTCCTCCTAGAGAAGAACGACCGTCTTCTGTCGGCATTCGACTTCGTCGGCAACCCGGCGCAACCGGACAACGCGTGGTTCTACGGAAACTACGCCGAACCCACGAAAACGCGCTGGCTCCAGCAGGCCTTCTGGCGCTACGCGCAGGCGCGCTGGGGCTACTCCTCCAGCATCCACTCCTGGGAACTGCTGAACGAAGGCGACCCGTTCGACACGCGCCACTACGCCCTCGCCGACGAGTTCGGCCGGTTCATGCACTGCACGGTCTTCGGCATCCCGTCATCACCCGGCAAGAAGTGCGCCGCTCCCGGCGCCAACGCCCACCCCGTCAGCACGTCCTTCTGGCACAGCTTCCCCCGCGAAGAGTTCTGGGCGTCCGCGGCGTATCCCAATGTCAGCTTCGCCGACGTGCATCAATACATCGGCGAATCCGAACCGGCCTTCGCCGATACGGCCCTCGCCACGCTCGAAATGTCCGCCGCCGTCGCCGGCGCGGGCAAGCCGGTCGTCCGCGGCGAGACCGGTTTCGTCGGCGCGGCTTCTGGCTGCACGACTTCCTCTGGGCCGGACTCAACCCCGGCGGCCTCATCGAGTCTTACTGGTACGCCACTCCCCACATCTACAACCCGGCCGAGGCCATCGACCTTCGCCCGCACTTTCGCGTCCTCGCCGATTTCCTCGCCGCCATTCCCCTCAACAACGGACGCTATCGCGACGCGGCCGCCGCCGTATCCAACCCCGCTCTCCGCGTGGTCGGGCAAAAGGACGTCTCCATCTCTGGGTGCAGAATCGCGACCGCCGCTGGCTCCGCGCCGCCGCCGGCGAGTTCCCCTCGCCGGCCACGGGCCAGATCACCCTCACCGGTTTCCCGCCGGACCGCGACTTTCAACTCGACTGGTGGGACACCTGGCCCTCCTCCTCCGGCCGCCGCATCCTGCGCACCGAAACCGTCCGCTCTTCCCCCGCCGGATCTCTCCAATTTACCGTCGCCCCGCTCGTTTCCGATGTAGCCCTCCGCCTCGCCCCTGCCCCCTCGCCGGAGGCCCTCCCATGATTGCCCACGCCGAAGTCCTCGAACTTCTCGAACCCCTCCTCGACGAGTGCCGCGCCCTCATTCTGGCCCGCGCTTCCAGCGCAACCGCCTGGCGCAAGTTCTCCACCGATGGTGTCGCCGAAT
>CAYMTH010000336.1:0-6249 GCA_964393235.1 uncultured Solibacteraceae bacterium
CCAGCTTGTCGTACAGCCCCTTCAGGTTCACCTTGCCGTAGATCACCCCGATCGATCCCGTGATCGTGTTCGGGTAGGCCACCACCGGGTCCCCCGTCATCGCGATGTAATACCCGCCCGACGCCGCCACGTCCGACATGGACACCACCAGCGGCTTCTTCTGCGCCAGCAGCTTGGCCTCGCGCCAGATCTCGTCGGAGGCCACCGCGTCCCCGCCCGGCGAGTCGACCCGGAGGATGACGCCCTTGATGTTCTTATCGTCGCGGACCTGGTGGAACAGCTTCATCATGTCCGCCACCGTCATCTGCCCGTCGCTCTCGAGCGGGTTCGGCGTCGACCCGCCGCGCACGATCGCCCCATCGGCGACGATCACCGCGATCCGGTTCTTCCCCTCAAAGCCGTCGACCGACGTGCGCGCGTACTCGGCGAGCCCGACGCGCTTCACCTCGACCCCGATCTTCTTCTTGACCTCGTCGAAGAACTGGTCCTCGTAGACCAGCTCGTCCACCAGCCCGGCCGCCTTCGCCTGCTCGGCCAGGAACGGCCCGTCGTCGATGATCTTCTTCACCTCGGCGGCCGGCTTCTTCCTCGCCCCGGCGATCGTCGTCGCCAGGTCGTCGTAGAGCCCGTCGAGCAGCAGTTCGAGCGCTTCCCGGCTCTCCGGCGTCATGTTCGTCCGCGTGTAGGCGTCGAGCGCGTCCTTGTACTTGCCCGCGTGCTCGGCTTCCACCCGCACCCCGAGCTTGTCGAAGGCGCCCTTGAAGTAGGTGATCTCCGCGCGCAGGCCCTTCATGTCGAGCTGGTCCTCGGGGACCATGTGGATCCGGTCGGCCGCCGTCGCCAGGTAGTATTCCGGCGTCCGCGGCGCGCGCAGAAACACGAACAGCGGCTTGCCGGAGGCCTTGTAGTGCACCAGCGCGCCCCGGATCTCTTCGAGCTTCGCCCAGCCGACGGAGAGCCCGCGGGGCATGAGCACCACCGCCTTCACCTTCGGGTCGATGGTGGCCTTATGCAGCGACTTCCAGATATCGACTACCGTCGGCGGCGCCGCCCCGCCCAGGAACCCGAACGGCATGTCCGGCCGGGCCTTCTCGCCGATCGCGCCTTCCAGCCGCAGCACCAGCGTCGAGTCCCGTTCCACCGACTTCTCCTGGCTCCCGAGCCGCGCCACGACCACGGCGGCCACAAAGCCGAAAAGGCCGGCGATGAGTACGCCGGCCAAAACGCCCAACCAGAACTTCTTCATCGGTCCTCCCGATCCCGGCTATTCGCCGTTCAGAATCATGTCGACCCGCTTGGCGAGGTCCCGCAGATACTTCTCGTCGCCGCCGGCCAGTTCGACCGTCGCGAAGCCCTGGTAGCCGATCTCGCCGAACGCCTTGTGCACTTCCTTCCAGTCGAGGTCGCCCTCGCGCAGGTTGACGAATTCGGGCACGTTGCGCCGGATCACCGCGTTGCGGCGATTATGGAAATCCTTCAGGTGGACCTTGGCGATCCGCGATTTGCCGAGCGTCCGGATCCAGTCCTGCGGGTAGCCGTAGAGCAGGATGTTGCCGACGTCGAAGTAGGCCTTCACCCAGGGCGACTGGAAGCTGTCGACGTAGGTGGCGAACTCCATCGGCGAGAGCAGGAACTTGTTCCAGACGTTCTCGACGGCGATGACGACCTTGGCCTTCTCGGCGACCGGGATCAGCTTCCTGATCTGCTCCTGCGACCGCTTGTAGGCGTCGGCGTAGCCGGTCTGCGGGTTGACGACGCCGGGCACCAGCAGCACGGTGTTCGCGCCCCAGGCCGAAGCGTTCCGGATGCTGGTCTCCATGCCCTTCAGGCTCTTTTCGACCGCGGCCGGGTCCGAGGAGGACAGCGGGAACTGCCAGTGGAGCATGTTCATCACCGAGTGGATGGGCATCCCGGTGGCTTCCGAGGCCTTCCGCATCTCGGCTTCGACGGCCGGATTCTCTTCGGTCTGGCCCTCGATGCCCTCGAAGCCGACGTCCTTGGCGAGTTGGAACTTGTCCTTCCAGCTCAAACTCTTCGGCAGCATCGAGGTGAGGACGCCCTTCTTGATGGGCAGCCGGGTGGCGGCCGGAGCGTTGGCGGCGGCAAAGGCGGCGACGGAGGCGGAAATAGCGGTTCGGCGCGTCATGGTTCGATCATAGCCTACGCGCCTGGAGCCCCTCAAAAAAAGTGGCCGGAGCGCTCACGGGCGAACCCGCGAGCACCCGGCCGAGAGTGAGCGTTTGGGCGTCAGAAACTTGGTCTGCCGGCGCTACGCCAGGTTCGGGATCTTGATGATCTTTTTCTGGATGGCGTACTGCACCAGCTGCGCTTTGTTGTGGATATCGAGCTTGCGCATCAGGTTGAACTTGTGGGCCTCGACCGTCTTGACCGAGAGGTTCAGGTCGCAGGCGATCTCCTTCACCGACTGGCCTTCGGCGAGCATCTTGAGCACTTCGCGTTCGCGCGTGGTGAGGGTGGCGAAGCGGGGCAGCCGGTTGGCCGACTTGATGCGGGAGCGGAAGTCGTCGACGAGCTGCGAGAGCATGCGAGGGCTCAGGTAGCTGCCGCCGCGAATGACATCGCGGACCGCCGCGATCAACTGCTGGGCCGGGCTGTCTTTGAGCACGTAGCCGGCCGCGCCGACCTCCATGCCTTCGACGAGGTAGTCCTCGTCGTCGTACATCGTCAGGAAGAGCACCTTGGTCTCGGGCCGGTTCTTCTTGATCTGGCGCGTGGCTTCGAAGCTGCTCAGCCCGGGCATGCCGATATCCATCAGGATGACGTCGGGCTTCAGTTCGTTGGCGCGGTCCACCGCGTCGCTGCCGTTGGAGGCTTCGCCGACCACTTCAAGATCGGATTCCGCCGCGATGAGCGTGCGGATTCCCTGCCGGAACAGCGTGTGGTCGTCTGCGAGGAGGATGCGAATCTTTGCCATGTTAGTTATCCGTTTTCCGTTACTTGCTTTGGTTTGCTCTGCCTGTGCGCCGGCGCCCGCAGGCCCCGGGGCTTTTTCCCTGGAACTCCGCTACCCGGCTAGCGTGCGCGGACATGCCGCGCCCCGGCCTCTCTGGGCAGTGGCAACGCGATCTCAATTCTGGTCCCCCGGCCTCTGGCCGGAACCCCGGGGGTACTGCGGACCTGGAAGGTCCCTCCCAGGAGAGCCACCCGTTCGCGCATCCCCGATAATCCGAAAGAGTCGCGGCGTTCGAGCGCCTTCTCCACATCAAAGCCGATGCCGTTGTCAGCAACGATCAGCTTTAAATATCCATCGGCGGAAGTTACCGAAAGGTTTACGGTAGAAGCCTGAGAATGTTTGCCAATATTGTTGAAACATTCCTGGACTAACCGGTAGACAATCATCTCGGTCTTCTTAGGCAGGGGCCCTAGGCGGTCGAGCGAGAGCTTGACGCGGGCGGGGCTGACCTGACAGAAGCGGTTGACGAGCTGGCGGAGGGCGGCGCCCAGGCCGAGCTGTTCGAGGACGGCGGGGCTAAGGGCCGCGATAAGGCGCCGGATCTCGAGGATGGTGTGCTCGGTGGTATTGCGTACCTCGCGGAGCTTTTCCTTATGTACGGCCATGGAGTCCGGCAGGGCGTTCTCGAGCATCTCCATTTGCAGGCGGATGCAGAGCATGGACTGGCCGGCCTCGTCGTGGAGTTCGCGGCTGATGCGGCGGCGTTCGGCCTCCTCGACGTGGAGCATGTGTTCGGCGAGCTGGCGGACCTGCTCCTCGCGGGCGGCGAGGCCTTCGACGAGCCGGGCTTTCTCGATGGCCATCCAGCAGCGTTCGGCGGCGGCGGCGAGCAGTTCCTGTTCGCGGGGGAGCCACTCGAACTCCTTATCGAAGGAGAACTGGAGGACGCCCCAGGTCTCGGTGCCGCTGGTGAGGGGCATGGACCAGAGGGTGACGCCTTTGGCGCTCCAGGCGCCGTCGGGGCCGCACTTGCGGACGGCTTTGCCGACGACGCAGCGTTCGGCGCCGAGCTCCTCGCGAAGGGCGGGGGTGTTGGCGGCATGCCAGGCGGCGCGGCGGGCGCCGGAGGACTTGGTCTTATCGCGGTTGACGGAAGCCCCGAGGGTCCAGACGGTGGCGGCTTCGTCGAGCAGGTAGAGCCGGGCGCGGGAGGCGTTGGAGAATTCGGCCAGCACGGCGAGGAAGCGGCCGAGCAACTCTTCGAGGGTCCGGGTTTCCAGTTCGGCGCGGAAGAGGTCGTAGAAGGTCTTGGTTTCGGCTTCGCGGACCTGGTAGAAGGCGTTATTGAGGGTCAGGATGACGCAGAACAGGAGCTGTTCGCGGACCCAGCGGAGGTTTTCGCGCTGTTGGGGGACGAGGTTTTCGACCACCGAGGCGAGGAGCCGGTCGTACTGTTCGAGGGCGTCGACGATGGCGCTCGGCGGCAGGTGCATCTTGGCGAGGCGCCGACCGTTGTATTCGACCTGCTCAAAGAATTCGCTGATGGGGCGGCCTTCGCCGAGGGCGCGGAGGGCGGCGCCGGGGGTGATGGCGCGGAGGGCGGCCGACTGCCGGTCGTCGAGCGGGGGGAGTTGGTCCTTGCCGCTGTGGATGGCATCGAGGAACCGCTTTTCCAGCTGGGACGCGCGGGGCCGGAGGCGCTTGGCGAGGTCGGCGAGCCGTTCGCGGAGCTGATCGCTCAGGACGTCGGCTGCCGCCGCCAGGACCGTAGGTTGTGTCGTACGTGCCACTCCCTCTACGCATCGGACGGCAGAGGGAGTTTCTTTAGGGCCGGAGTGGAAAAGGCCTTAGTCGTCGTTGTCGGACTGACTGACTTTGAGGACGGCGAGGAAGGCTTCCTGGGGGATTTCGACGCGGCCGACGCGCTTCATCCGTTTTTTGCCTTCCTTCTGTTTTTCCAACAACTTGCGTTTCCGCGAGATGTCGCCGCCGTAGCATTTGGCGAGGACGTTTTTGCGGATGGCGGAGATGGTTTCGCGGGCGATGATCTTGTTGCCGATGGCGGCCTGGAGGGCGACCTCGAACATCTGCCGGGGGATCAACTTACGGAGGCGTTCGATGAGGGCCTTACCGCGTTCGTAAGCGAAATCGCGGTGGACGATGATGGAGAGGGCGTCGACGGGTTCGGCGGCGACGAGGACATCCATTTTGACCATCGGGGAGACGCGGTAGCCGGCGAGGTGGTAGTCGAGGGAGGCGTAGCCGCGGGAGGCGGATTTGAGCCGATCGTAGAAATCGAGAACGATTTCGTTGAGCGGGAGTTCGTAGTTCAGGAGGACGCGGGCGCCGCCGATGTACTCGAACTTCTTTTGTTTGCCGCGTTTCTCTTCGACCAGGGCGAGGATTTCGCCGAGGTATTCCTCGCGGGTGATGACGGTGGCGTCGATGATGGGTTCTTCGACGGCTTCGATTTCGGCCGGGTCGGGCCATTTGGAGGGGTTGTCCACCTCGATCACTTCGCCGCCGCGGAGGGTGACTTTGTAGCGCACGCCGGGGGCGGTGGTGATGAGGTCGATGTTGAATTCGCGTTCGAGGCGTTCCTGAACGATTTCGAGGTGGAGGAGGCCGAGGAAGCCGCAGCGGAAGCCGAAGCCGAGGGCGACGGAGTGTTCGGCTTCGAAGTTGAAGGCGGAGTCGTTGAGGCGGAGTTTTTCCAGGGCGTCGCGGAGGAGGCCGTGTTCGGAGCTTTCGACGGGGTAGAGGCCGGCGAAGACCATGGGGTTGACGGGCTGGAAGCCAGGCAGGGGCTCGGCGGCCATGTCATTGGCGTCCATGATGGTGTCGCCGATCTGGGCGTCGGACACCTTCTTAATATTGGCGATGACGAAGCCGACTTCGCCGGCGGCAAGTTCGTCGCAGGGGATGGGTTTGGGCGACTGGTAGCCGAGGCCTTCGACTTCGTAGGCGGCGTTGTTGGAGAAGAGGCGGAGTTTCTGGCCTTTGCGCATGCGGCCGTCGACGACGCGCATGAGGATGATGACGCCGCGGTAGGGGTCGAACCAGGAGTCGAAGATGAGGGCACGGAGGGGCTTGTCGACTTCGCCTTTGGGGGGCGGGACCTTCTGGACGACCTGTTCGAGGATCTCGGGGATGCCGACGCCCTGTTTGGCGCTGGCGAGGACGGCGTCGGTGGCGTCGAGGCCGATGACCTGTTCGATCTGCTCCATGATGCGCTCGGGGTCGGCCGAGGGGAGGTCGATCTTATTGATAACAGGGAGGATTTCGAGGTCCTGGGCGAGGGCGAGGTAGGTATTGGCGAGGGTTTGGGCCTCGAC
>CAYMTH010000337.1:0-248 GCA_964393235.1 uncultured Solibacteraceae bacterium
GGTGCGCATGAACAGACGAACTTTCCTTGGCGGCATGTCGGCCGCGCTGGCGCGGACCGCCCCCCGCAAACGCAACGTCATCTTCATTCTGACCGACGACCACCGCTACGACGCGATGGGCTTCCTGGCCGGCCAGAAATGGCTGCAAACGCCGAACATGGACCGGCTCGCCCGCGAAGGCGCGCACCTCAAAAACGCCTTCGTCACCACGGCGCTCTGCTCACCGTCGCGCGCGTCGATCCTCACCG
>CAYMTH010000337.1:258-898 GCA_964393235.1 uncultured Solibacteraceae bacterium
TCAGCTTCCAAGTCGCCAGCCGTACCGACTCACGCGTCGTGCTGGATGAAATGGGGGCCGACAAACTTCTTGGCAATGGCGATATGCTGTTCCTCTGGCCAGGTACCAGCATGCTCCTCCGCGGCCAGGGCACCTATCTGCCCTCGCCCAACGGCCTCAACGTCGACGGGAAGAAGGTGCCGCAGAAGGGCTACATCACCGACGAACTGACAGACTACGCGGTCGAGTGGATCCGGTCGATGCCAAAGACGCAGCCCTATTTCCTCTATCTCTCGCACAAAGCCGTGCACGGCGATTTCATCCCCGCGCCGCGCCACGAGGGCCGCTTCAAGAACGAGACCTTCGTACCGCCCGCCTCGATGGACCCCAACGCCGGCGACCCGGCCACGCGCCCCATGTGGGTCAAGAACCAGCGCAACTCCTGGCACGGCGTCGAGTACCCGTACCACACCGGGATGAGCATCGCCGAATATTACAGGATGTACGCCGAAACGCTGCTCGGCGTCGACGAGAGCATTGGCCGCGTACTCGAAACCCTGCGCGAGCGCGGCGAGCTCGATTCGACGCTCGTCGTCTACATGGGCGACAACGGCTTCGCGTTCGGCGAACACGGGCTGATCGACAAGCGCACGGCCTACGA
>CAYMTH010000337.1:908-6225 GCA_964393235.1 uncultured Solibacteraceae bacterium
CGCTGCCCGGAACTCTTCGCGGGCGGGCGCACGGTCGACAACGTGGTGGCGAACCTCGACGTCATGCCGACGGTGCTCGAGACGGCCGGCGTCCCCGTGCCCGCGGGCCTCGACGGCCGCAGCTTCCTGCCGTTGCTGCAGGGCAAGCAGGTCCAGTGGCGCGATTCCCTGCTCTACGAATACTTCTGGGAGCGCAACTTCCCGCAGACGCCCACCGTCCACGCCCTCCGCACGGACCGCTACAAGTACATCCGCTACCACGGCATCTGGGATCTCGACGAACTCTACGACCTGCAGAACGACCCCGGCGAGATCCGCAACCTCGCCGCCGACCCGGCCCACGCCGCCACCGTCAAGCGGATGAACGCGCGCCTCTTCGAGATCCTCGAATCCACCGGCGGCATGAACATGCCGCTCTATCCCGACCGCGGCGGCCAGTCCCGCCTCCGCCATCCGGACCGGTCGAAATCCGCGCCGTTTCCGAAGGTTTTCGACGGTCCGCGCGACAACCCGGCGCCCTACTTGAACAAAAAAGGCAGGTAACGCGGAATTCGCGCGGGACGCCCATCAGAGTTGACGCGTTTTCCGGATGGATTTCGCGATACAAGTATAGATGGAGTTATACCGCGATATGAATACCCGTGCCCTGCTCGCGCTGCTGGTCATGACGTCCGGCGCTTTTGCCCAGGAGCTGGCTTATCCGCTGACCACCCGGCTACAGTCGAGGGTCCCGGCGGGCGGCGTCCCGGCCGACGCCTACTACCTGCCCGGCAACGCCGATATCTCGTGCTTTGAGTCGACGCCGAACGGCACGCGGTACCTGTGCCTGAACGACACGGGCACGATCGTCGAATGGTCGGCCAACAACCGCGTGAGGCAGCTCGCCGCCGGATTCCTCGGCCCCATTCAGGCGCGCGTGGCGCCCGACGGGACGCTCTACGTGCTCGACCTCGGCCGCGGCACGCTCTCGCAGGTCGCCACCAACGGCACGGTCACGCGCATCATGGGCGCCGGCTCGGACCGCGTCATCCGCGACCGCATGGACCCGCGCACGTTCGATCTGCCGCTGTTCACGCTCTCCCGCGACACCTACCGCAACTCGGCCCAGCTCGCCATCGACCCGGCCGGCAACCCCTACCTCGGTTTCATGCGCGAGGAGATCGTCAAGGACAACGGCCAGGACGTCACCAACCGTTTCTTCTACATCTTCCGCCTGGAGAACCGCGCCACCGCCATGGTGCTGCACTGGAACGGTTCGGCCACCATCGCCGCGCGCCAGAGCCTGCCTGAATTCAACTCGCTCTCGATCGACAAGGACCGCAACATCTTCTTCGCCGCCGACGGCCAGCTCTACCGCCTGACGCCTTCGCTGCAGTACACGCCGCTCATCGACGGCCGCTACACAGTGCTCAACTCCAACCGCATCTCGTCGATCGTGCAGACCGACGACGGCAACATCTTCCTGCACTCGCGCGAGACCAACAACGTCTTCCGCCTCGCCTTCGCCGAACTCCGCGTGGACCTCGACGCCTTCACGAAGCTCAACGGCCACATCGCGCGCCAGGGCGGGCAGTTGATCGGGCTCGACCTCAACGAGAAGCGCCTGGTCCGCTATCGGGCCGACACCGCGCGCCTGTTCGTGCCCGAAGAGGTCTCCCGCCTCCTGCGCTACATCCCCGTCACCGGCGCCAATTCCGCCTTCCGCGCCGCGTTCGATAACCCCGTCAGCGTTTCGACCGACAACGCCGGCCAGGTCTTCATCGTCGAAGGCGGCGACGGCGCCGTTTACCGCATCTCCGCCAACGGCACGCTCTCCCGCATCGCCCGGTCGACGTTCAATCCCGACGGCCCGCCGCCCCCGCGCCCGACCTCGGAAAACTTCGACATGAACGCGCTGCCCTACCCCATCGTCGCCGTCGCCAACGACCCCGAGGGCCGCCTCTACCTGCTCGACCGCAACTGCAACTTCCTCATCCAGACCGCCCCCGCCGTCGCCCGCCGCGCCCGCGAATTCACCAACTTCGGCGGTTGCACCGAGGCCTTCCTCATCGCCGACCAGGCCAAGCGCATCCACATCGCCTTCGCCACCCAGGGCGAAATCCAGACCGGCACCGGCGACCCCGTCAGCGGCGACTACAACTTCTCCCGCACCTTCGGCGGCTCCCGCATCTGGTCGATGACCCAGCTGCCCTCCGGCGACCTGCTCGCCCTCGAAGGCCCGAACCTGAACTTCGTCACCATCCGCCGCATCAACTCCACCACGCGCCAGGTGGTCACCGTCCGCTACGACGACTCCCTCCGCAACGCCAACAACTTCCGCCCCAGCTCGCTCGCCGTCGACATCTCCGGCCGCCTGCTCGCCGTCAGCTGCTGCACCGCCGGCAGCTCAAATGAAGCCGGCCGCCGCTTCCTCTATTCGCTGCAGCTCACCGGCACCGACGTGCTGATCGGCCAGACCCGCCCCGTCACCTTCTTCGACTCGACCGGCGAAGCGCCCGAGCGCCTCTTCTCCCACCCGCGCGGCATCCTCATCCGCACCAACCAGAGCCGCATCTTCTACTTCGAGGATGCGCAGTTCCGCAACCAGTCGGCCGTCGGCCTGCCCAACCGCCAGACCTGGACCTACACGCCCGACGCCGGCACGCAGGAACTCGCCATCCCGGTCAACCCCGGCTTCGGCCCCACCGCCTTCCGCAGCCGCATCACCTGCGACCGCGGCTTTGAAAGGTTCGTCCGCCTCGTGCCCTCGGCCGCCGTCGCGCCCACGCAACTGCGCCTCGCCCTCGACACGCTCAACGCCCCCTCCCGCTCGGCCTCCTGCCGCATCGAACTGCTCACCGTCGACACCGGCCGCGTCATGGCCAACACCGCCGTCGACATGGTGCCCGACCCCGTCCGCCTCGCCGAGATCCCGACGCTCTCGCTGCTCGAAGAGCTCACGCCCTTCCGCGTCGACCCCGCGCAGGAAACGGTGACGCGCTCCGTCCGCGTCTTCAACAACGCGCCCGACGCCGTCGAAGTGAAGCTCGAAGGCACGCTGCCCGACGGCATCGTCGCCACCCCGGCCACGCTCACCCTCGAGCCCAAACAGTCCGGCGACTTCACCTTCACCCTCACGCCGCAAAAACTCTTCCGCCAGGTCTATGAGCTCCCGCTGCGCGTCACCTGCGCCACCTGCAAGGCGCCCATCCCCATCAACCTGAGCTTCCAGATCACCGGCCGCACCACCGCCATCGACATCTCCGCCGAAGCCGCCCTCGTCGACATCGCCGGCCTCAATTCGAGCAACCTCAACCGCATGGCCGCCACCACGCTGGTCCTCACAGGTCTCGACACCACCGACGTCAACGTCACCACCGATTTCGGCAACGCGCCGGCCTGGTTCACGCTTGAACGCGGCACGCCCACGCGCATGGCCGACGGTAAGCTCGTCGTGCCCTACGAAGTGGTGCTCAACCGCCAGGCGCTGCCCACGCGCCAGGCGAGCAATATCGTCGTGTTCTCCACACAGACGCTCACCGGGGTCGCGCGCCGTTTCCTCACGGTCTTCTTCTATCCGGAAGGCTCGACCGTGCAGCGCCTGTTCGAGTCCGGTTCGGCCGGCGCCACGCTGAACATGTCCACCACACGCTCGGCCACCGTCAGCATCCCGGTCTTCAGCCGCGCCACGGCCGCCACCGTCTACAGCACCTACACGCTCGGCGGCGACTCGGGCACGGTCTCGGTGCCCTCCGTGCAAGGCATCGTCGGCCAGGGCGCCAATGAGCTCACGCTCCAGGTCTCCCGCGCCGGCAACCCGGTCGATTCTTCGGAAACGAAGGACATCGTGGTCGTCTTCGCCAACGGCGAACGCCTCATCTACAGCCTCAACGTACTGACCTCCGGCCTGCAGCCGGTGACGCAGTCGAAGTCGGACGCGCGCATGGCCGCCGGCGCCTGCTCCGGCTCGCGCCTGCTCATCTCGCCGCGCGAACCCGGCCTGCCCTTCACGGTCGTCAAGAACGTCGGCCTCCGGTTCGTTCTCCAACTCACCGACGAGTGCAACCAGCGGCTCGACGCCACCGACCGCACGCAGCTGCGCTTCACCACCGAACCGGCCAACGGCTCGGTGACGGTGACCAGCGTCGGCAACGGCCTGTGGGAAGTGTTCTGGAAACCCGAGCGCAACGGCGAAGGGGTCAACGTCCGCGTCGTCGCCGTTCGCGGCGTTTCGGAACGCGAGATCTACGCCGGCACGCTGACGATCACCGGCCGCGTCGCCGATTCAGTGGTGCCCAGCCTCCGCAGCTTCCGCGTCGTCGACGCCGTCAGCTACCAGAGCAAGTCCATCACCGCGCCCGGCGCCTTCATCTCCATCTTCGGCGAGAACATGGGTACGGACCCGGTGGTCGGTGACGCCTCTTCCGGCGCCTTCCCCACCGAACTCGGCGGCGTGCAGGTACTGTTCAACGGCAAGCCCGCCCCGCTGCTCTACACCTCGCCCGGCCAGGTCAATCTCCAGGTGCCGTTCGACCTTGAAAACAGCGAATACCGCATGACCATCCGCCGCGGCGAACTCGCCTCGGCCCCGGCCGCCATGGGCGTCGGCAGCGCCTCGCCCGCCATCGCCACCATCAACGGCACCGGCACCGGCGCCGGCCAGATCTTCCGCGTCCTGCCCGACCAGGCCCCCACCTTCGCCACGCCCGACAACCCAGCCAAGGCCGGCGAGACCATCCTGATCGTCGCCACCGGCCTCGGCGCCACCAACCCGTTCTTCGACGAAGGCCGCACCGTGCCGGGCGATAACGTCCTCGCCACCACGAACCCCGTGCAGGTCTCCGTCGGCGGCGCGCTGGCCGGGAACGCAAGCGCCTACCTCGCGCCCGGCTTCATCGGCATCTACTTCGTCACCGGCACCCTGCCGCTCGAAGTGCCCGCCGGCGAAGCGGTCCCGCTCATCGTCCGCGTCAACGGCGTCGAAAGCCAGACGGTAACGATGTCGATCCAGTAATCGCGGCGCCTGCGCGTGGCCGCTCAGGCCATGCGCACGTCGCGCCCGGTCACCTGCGGCATCACCACCAGCGACATCCACAGCCGGACCAGCTGGAAGAACGTGTTCGCCAGCGCCTGCATCTTGTCCTGGCTTGTCACGGCGATCACATGGGCGCCGCGGCGTCTGGCAAGCTGGATGGCGGCCGAACCCACGCCACCGGAAGCCCCCGTCACCAGCACCCGCTCGCCCGCGCCAAGCCCGGCGCGATGCAGCATGTTCTCGGCGCTGCCATAGGCACAGGGAATGGTGGCCAATTCGGCATCGGACCAGTCGCAATCCACG
>CAYMTH010000338.1:0-6198 GCA_964393235.1 uncultured Solibacteraceae bacterium
GCAATGGGATGAGGCGCCATTTGCACGCCTTGAGCGCCGCATCCTGGCGGCGCGGCGCCAGCCGGAAGGCATCACCGGGCCGGAGCTGATCGACCAGTTGAACCGCGACCTGCGGGCCGTGGTGGCCGACGTGATCCGCCTGACGCCGACGATCGTCGAGATCGTGGTGAAGGCGCCGCTGGCCGCGCGGGCGTTCTATCCGGGGCAGTTCTACCGGCTGCAGAACTTCGAGACGCTGGCGCCGCGGACGCAGGAGACGGTGCTGGCGATGGAAGGGCTCGCGCTCACCGGCGCGTCGGTGGATCGGGAAGCGGGCACGCTGTCGACGATCGTGCTGGAGATGGGCGGCTCCTCCGACCTCTGTTCCCTGCTCCACAAGGGCGAACCGGTGGTACTGATGGGTCCGACGGGTACGCCGACGGAGACGCCGGCGCGGGAGACCGTGCTGCTGGTCGGCGGCGGCCTCGGCAACGCCGTGCTGTTCTCGATCGGGCAGACGCTGCGGGCCAACGGCAGCCGCGTGATCTACTTCGCCGGCTACAAGAAGGGGATCGACCGCTACAAGGTGGAGGAGATCGAACGCGCCGCCGACGTGATCGTGTGGTGCTGCGACGAGGCGCCGGGCTTCACCCCGACGCGGGCGCAGGACCGGGCGTTTGTCGGCAACATCGTGGCCGCCATGGAAGCCTACGGCAAGGGCGCGCTGCACAACGGCGACGACGATTCGAACATCCGGCTGCAGGACGTTGACCGCGTGATCGCGATCGGCTCCGACGGCATGATGGCGGCCGTGGCGCGCGCGCGGCACGGTGTGCTGGCGCCGTATCTCACCAAGAAACCGCACGGCATCGGGTCCATCAACTCGCCCATGCAGTGCATGATGAAGGAGATCTGCGCGCAGTGCCTGCAGCTCCACCGCGACCCGGAGACGGGCAAGGAAACGGTGGTCTTCTCCTGCTTCAATCAGGACCAGTCGCTCGACCACGTCGACTGGACGAGCCTGCGGCAGCGGCTGTCGCAGAACTCGACGCAGGAGAAGCTCACCAAGCAGTGGATCGACAGCTGCCTGAAGCGGCTGGGCATGCGGGAACCGGTGGCGGCGAAGTAGGTTTCGCCGCCCCTTTCCATCGATCGCTTCTATCAGTCCTCGTGCGTCACGACGTTGGTGGTTTCGACGCTGCGGACCCCGTAGTATTTGGCCAGAATCCGTTCCAGTTCGCGGGCCACGCGCTGCGGTTTTTCGCTGTTGTCGAGTTCGAGTTCCACCTTCAGAAAGATATCGAGACGCTGCATGAGGCAATGATACGATGAGCCTATGGACCGTCGACAGTGGTTGGGGGCATTGGCGGCCGCGCCGCTCGCTTCGGCAGCGCCGAAACACAGCTACCGCCTGCGCTACGCCCCGCGCATCGGGATGATCAACGAGCCCGTCGAACGCCAACTCGAAATCATCGCCGAACACGGCTTCACCGCCTTCGAATACAACGGCCTGCCACGCCACACCTTCGCCGAGATCGCCGGGTTCCGGAAGAAGATGGACTCGCTCGGGCTCTCGATGGGCACGCTCGTGGTGAACCGCGGCGGCTGGAAGCCCTCGGCGATGGTCGACAAACAGTTCCACGCCCCGTTTCTCGAAGACGTGAAGAAGGCCGTCGAGATCCACAGGATCATCGGCAACGACGTCGCCACCGTCTGCAGCGGCCTCGCCGTCGCCAACCTGACGCCCGCCGAACAGACCGCCAACTGCGTGGAGGCGCTGCAGCGCGCCGGCGACCTCTGCGCGGGCACGAAATTGAAGCTGGTGCTCGAACCGCTCAACATCCGCACCGATCACGCCGGCTACTTCGTCGTCTTCTCCGACCACGGCGCCGAGATCATCGCGCGCGCCAACCACCCTCACGTCCGGCTCCTGTTCGACTGCTACCACCAGCAGATTTCCGAAGGAAACCTGATCGCCCACATCCGCAAACACTACGCCCACATCGGCTACTTCCAGACCGGCGACGTGCCCGGCCGCAAGGAACCCGGCACCGGCGAAGTGAACTGGAGCAACGTGTTCAAGGCGATCCACGGGCTCGGCTACACCGGCATGATCGGCATGGAGCACGGGCTGTCCCAACCGGGAATGGCCGGCCTGCTGAAGTGCTTCGAAGAGTACCGTAAGGCCGACGCCTGGAGTTAAAGAATCATGGCGAAATGTACCATCTGTGACGCCCGCGCGGCGAAGCGCTACTGCACCGCCCGCGGCGAAGATATCTGCACCCAATGCTGCGCCACCGAGCGCGAAGTGTCCATCAACTGCCCGTTCGAATGCTCCTACCTGCGCGACTCGCGCCGGCACGAGAAGCGGCAGGTCGATGAGGCCGGTATGCCCCACCGCGACGTCCGCGTCGACTCCGACTTCATGCGCCAGGCCGACCTCGTCGTCATGCTCATGGCGGCCTTCTTCAACAAGGCCATGGAGCCCGTCCCCAACGCCACCGACGCCGACGCGCGCGAGGCCCTCGAAGCCCTCATCGCCTCCCAGCGCAACGGCGAGGACGTGAACCCGGAAGGCGAGGTGGCCGCCGGCATCGTGGCCCGCTACCGCGAGAAAATGTCCGCCTTCGTCCAGGAACTCAAGGAGCGCGAGACCGGGCCGTTCGCCGACCGCGTCTTCCTCGGCGTCCTCGTCTTCATGGCCCGCGTCGCCCACGGCTACAACAACGGCCGGCCGAAGTGCCGCGCCTATATCCACTACTTGCGGGAGTCGTTCCCGGCGGGGCCCGCGGCATGACCGGGCTCGTCGTGTTCGCCCACGGCTCGTCCGTGGCGGCCGCCAATGAATCGGTGCAGCGCGTGACCGCGCGACTCTCGGCCGAAGGGGGCTACGATCTGGTCGAGACGGCCTATCTCGAAATGGCCCACCCCGACCTCGGCGAGGCCGTCGAACGCCTCGTCGCCCGCGGCGCCACGCGCATCGTCGTCATCCCCTACTTCCTCACCCTCGGCATCCACCTGCGGCGCGATCTGCCCCGCATCGTCGAGGGGCTCACCGGCATCCACAAGGGTGTGCGTATCGATGTCACCGAACCGCTCGACGGCCACCCGTCGCTCGTCGGCATCCTGCTCGCCCGGGCGGAGGCCGCGCTGGCGGAATGAGGGCCCGCCTCGTTTCTTTTTCTGATCCCGCGCCGGAGATCCGGCACTTCGTCTTCGAGGTGCCGGAGGCGCCCGCCCTCGCGTTCCAGGCCGGCCAATTCGCGTCGCTCACGGCGCATCTCCACGGCAAGGACATTACGCGGGCCTACTCCCTCGCCGCCGCCCCCCGCGGCGACAACCGCTTCGAAATCTGTCTGAACCGCGTTGCCGACGGCATCTTCTCGCCCTACCTGTTCGACCTCCGGCCGGGCGATTCGGTCGAGTGCAAAGGCATCCTCGGCACCTTCGTCTGGCGCGAACCCGCCATGGATGCGGTGCTGGTGGCCACCGGCACCGGCGTCGTACCGTTCCGCGCGATGCTGCAGGATCTTTACGCGCGCCCGACGGAGCGCAAGGTGACCCTCATCTACGGCACCCGCCACGCCGCCAACCTGCTCTTCGTCGATGAGTTCCGTGCGCTCGCCGCTGCGCAGCCCGGCTTCCGCTTCATCCCTACCGTCACCCGTCCGGACGCGGCCTGGACCGGCGCCACGGGTCGCGTGCAACCGCTGGTCCAGGCCGCGCTCGGCGACCGTCGCGACCTGCAGGTCTACGCCTGCGGCCTCAAGGAGATGGTCGATAGCGTGCGCGCCCTCGCCAAGGAGCACGGGCTGGAACGGCGGCAGATCATCTACGAAAAGTACGACTAGTCGACAAGTACAATAGGGGAAATGGAGAAACGGAACCGGTACCTGCTGCTTGCCGTCGCGATCGTCGTCATCTTTGCGGCAACGGTCGCCGTGCTGCTGCGGGTCATCCCGGAGCCGCACAGCAAGCTGGATCACCTGGTGATCGGCGCCGTGGCGACCTTCCTCTCCATGATCCTCCTCTGGGCAGCCATGCTGCAGGAGGCGAAACTCCCGGCCCCGCCCGCCGAACCCGAGCCCGAGCCGAAGACGGAATCAACCGATCCGAAGCCGGAGTAGCGTGGCCGGCTCCAGATAGAGCCCCTGCCATTGCACGCCGAAGTGCAGGTGCGGGCCGGTGACGCGTCCGGTGGCGCCGCTGCGGCCGATCTCCTGGCCCCGTTCCACCCGGTCGCCCTCGCGCACGGAAAAGGCGGACAGGTGCATGTAGAGCGAGAACAGCCCCTCGCCGTGATCGAGCGCCACGCAGCCGCCTTCGAAGTAGAGCTTCTGCGCGATCGCCACCCGCCCGTGGTTCGCGGCCCGGATCGGCGTGCCCGGCGCGGCGCGGAAGTCGAGGCCCTGATGGATCCCCTGCAGTTTGCCGTTGTAGGTTCGCCGGGAACCGAACCCCGCGGTCTGCGCCGTGTCGGCCGGCGGGGCGAACGCGCCCGCCCAGAGCCGCGGGCCGCGGGCGGCGAAGGCGCGCTTCTTTAGCTCCCGCTCCTCGGCGATCCGCTTCTCTACAGCCTTCGGCGGGCGGACGAACTTCGGCGCCACGCGAAGCCGCCGGGTGGGGTAGGCGTGCGGTTCGACGACCAGTTCGACCGTCCGGCCGTCGGAGAGACGAAGTTCGTGGGCGCCCGGCTTCACGTCAAGCCCGACGGCGGCGAGCGCCGCGGGCCGGCCGGTCTCGGCGTCGCGGTCCAATCGCAGCGGCCGGCCCTGCCAGGTGACCGCGAGCGGCTCGGAGGCGGTCAGCAGGAGGGGGGCGCCGGGGAACAGTTTCTCGGGCTGAATCAGGACCGGCGCAGCGGCCCGCGTCGGGAATACCGCCAGGGTGAGAAGCCAGTCGCGACGCCGCATGACTCCTGGATAGCACAAAAACCGCCGATCACGAAAATGCGATTCACACGTCTTAGAAATTTTCGTTATTTTCATTAAGTCCATTTTTTACATAGGTATAGAGAAAACGATTCGCTTCAGAAGTGAACGATTGGGTTTGTCGGGCAAGCTACCCTGAGAACGCCATGAAGCAGTCTGAACTCATCCGCCGCCTCGCCCGGGCCACGGGCGTTTCTCCCGCTGCCGCCGCCGATCAGCTCGATTCCATCGTCACCGGCATCGTGGAGCGCCTCCGCAGGGGCCAGACGGCCAGAATCCCCGGCCTGGGAGCCTTCCCCGCCGGCAATCGAAGCCAGTTCGATTTTGCGAAGTCCGACAGCAGTAAAAAGCAGGGGGCCTCATGACCCGCGCCACTATGGACGAACTGGCGCGCATCTTGCGCCAGTGTCTGCACGAGGGCCGTCAGGTCGAAATTGACGGTCTCGGCACCTTCCGCGCCGCCGGAGGGGATTTTCAATTTGTACCGGACCGGAGGAAACGGGTATTCCTCGCCTACGCGGTCGAGGACGCCGAGAAGGTTGACCGACTCTACGACGCGCTGGCGGCCCGCGGCTTCGAACCGTGGATGGACCACCGCAAGCTCCTGCCCGGCCAGAACTGGCCGCGGGCGATCGAGCGCGCCATCCGGCAGTCGGACTTCTTCGTCCCGTGCTTTTCGAACCTCTCCGGGGAAAAGCGCGGGCGATTTCACGCCGAACTGCGGTATGCGCTCGATTGCGCGCTCAACCAGCCGCTCGACCGGGTGTTTATCGTGCCGGTGCGACTGGAGGAGTGTCCGGTCCCGCGGCAGATCCAGGACCAGTTGCAGTACGTCGACCTGTTCCCGGATTTCGACGCCGGCGTCGATTTGATGACCGAATCGATGCTGAAACGGCGGATCGGCTAGAGCTTCTTGCGGATCGCGGCGGCGTTTTTCGCGTCGGGCGCCAGTTCGAGGTATTTGGCGAATGCCTCCCTGGCGCCCTTCGTGTCTTTGCGCTTTTCCAGTGATTCGCCGAGCTTCAGCCAGGCGTCGGCGAGACCGGGATTCCACTTCGTGGCTTCCTGATAACGGATCGCGGCGGCCTTGTGGTTGCCTTTTTTGGCGTAGAAGTCGCCGGTTTTGAGCTCTTTTTCGGCCTGCAGCGGGTTGAAAGAGTACTCTTTTTTGTCGACTAGAGCGGCGTCTTCTTCGGGCGGCTCCTGCGCGACGGGGGGTTGTTGCTGCCCGAGTAGCGCGGAGAGCGTCAAAAGGAGGGAAAGGCAGATACGGCGTGCCACAATTTGA
>CAYMTH010000339.1:0-6196 GCA_964393235.1 uncultured Solibacteraceae bacterium
CAGGTGAAGGTGCTCGAGGAGACCACCAACAACATGCTGCTCGCCATCGGGCTGGCCAGTATCTTCATGTACATGGTGCTGGCGGCGCAGTTTGAAAGCCTGGTGCACCCGTTCATCATTTTGACCACGCTGCCGCTGTCGATCCCCTTCGCGCTGCTCTCGCTGATCGTCACCAACCGTTCGCTGAACCTGTTCAGCGCGCTGGGCGTGCTGCTGCTGGTGGGCATCGTGAAGAAGAACGGCATTCTGCAGATCGACTACATGAACCATTTGCGCGACCGCGGCGTGCCGCTGCGCGACGCCATCGTCGAAGCCAACCGCGTGCGGTTGCGGCCGATTCTGATGACGACCTTCTCCATCATCGCCGGCCTCATCCCGACCGCCGTCGGCACGGGCGCCGGCGCCAGCCAGCGTTCGGCCATCGCGGTGACCATCATCGGCGGCCAGACGCTCTGCCTGCTGCTGACGCTGCTCGTAGTGCCGATCGGCTACGATGTGGCCGAGAAGGTCCGCCTGTTCCTGAGCAACCGCCGCAAGCCGCAGGCGGCCACGCCGGACCGCCCGGCCGCCTCGCCCGCGCACGGCGACTAGGCCAACCCGCCAATCAAACAAAAACGGCGCCCTTCGCGGGGCGCCGTTTTCGTTTAGAACCGGGGCAAGCCTTTCGACTAAAACCGGGGCAAGCCCTCGAGCAGCGACCGCGTGTTCCCCCGCCCGGCGTGCTTCACCGAATGCACCGGGCGCCAGTCGTCGTTCACCGCGCCGATGTAGTGCGCGTTCTTCTGCTCGGTGCCCATCAGGATCACCGTGAAGTGCCGGTCGGGGTAGGACATGGCGCGGTACTGCAAATCCTTGCCTTCCTTCCAGCGGTCGTTGGCCGGGGCCCCGAGCTTGCGCACCACGGCGTAATAGTCGTCCTCGGCCGTAAACCCGAGGTCCTCCTGCAGCACCGTCTTGTACTCGACGCGGTCGCCGCGGGAGTAGGAGACAACGCCGTAGACGACGAACAGCACGGCGACGATGCCGCCGATGATGTAGAGCCCGATGCGCGACTCGCTGACGTCGCCCACGCGCACGCCGTTGACCATCGGCGGCGTCGGAATGGCCTCGTCCGGCGTGGCGGGCGCGCCGGCCACCGGCTTCGGCATCGAAATGACGCGCCGCTCATGCGGGCGCAGAATGCCGGCCGCGAGCTCGAGCTCGCGTTCGAGGCCGACGATCATGACCGGTTCGTCGACGCGCGACAGCGCGCCAAGAAACCGCCGCGGCACCCAGATCTCGCGATCGTCCTTTGTGTTGTGGACCAGGATCTCGGACCAGGTAGCCTCCGACAACGTCCACTCGTTGTGTTCGATGCCAAGAATCGGCGGAAAAAACGAAAACGCCCGCCCCTTCAGCCCGTCCAATTCCGGAATCGGATTCGCCGGCATGCCTTATTCTAACCTCACCCTCAGCGGTTGCCGAGGTTCAACACCACCACGCCGAACAGGATCATGCCGATGCCGATGAACTTGTTCCGCGTGAGCGGTTCCTTGAAAATCAAACGCGACCAGATCAGCGTCCACAGGTAGCCGAGCGACACCATCGGATAGAGGATGGTCAGCTCGCCGGTCTTCACCGCCGCCGTGTACATGGCGAACGAGGTGAGGTAGATGAAGATGCCCACCGGCAGGCGCCAGTTGGTCAGCACCCCGCGCACGGTGCGCTCCAGCTTGTCGGCGCCGGACTTGAGAAACACCGTGCCGAAGGAGCCGACGAAGGAGGCGAACAGAACCAGCAGAATCGACGATAGGGGCGTCTTCAAGCGCTCTTGTCCTTCCGGCCGAGTACGGCCACACCCAGGACGATGAACGCCAGCCCGGCGATCTTGAACACGTTCAGCGATTCCCCCAGGAAACCGACCGAAAGGATCGTCACCCAGACGTAGGTGAGCGCGATGATCGGATAGAGCACCGAGAGCTCGCCGTAGCGCAGCGCCAGGACCAATAGAATCGTGCTGATGCCGTAGCAGGCCAGCCCGCCGAACAACGGGAGGTTGGAGAGTATCTTCCACGCGATCAGCGGCGCCTGCGCCAGAACACTGCCCGCGCCGGGGTCGAGCAGCGGCGGCATCGTCGCGGTGCCGCGTTTGATGAGCATCTGCGCGGCCGCCCCCAACACGGTGCAGCCGACAACCATGATGTTGCCCTTGATGTGATTCCGCTTGCTGGCAACAGCGGGCTCTGCTGCCGTACCCGGGGGTTTGTTCACGTGGCTCCCAATATCATAGCAATGGCCAAGCGGTCATTTTTTCTTTTTCTTGGCGTCGGGTTTCTTCGCTTTACCGCCGCCGATCTGGAAGACCTCGACGGCGTCGGCGGCTTCGGCCTTGGCGGCCTCGGTGGGCTCCGGCGGGGGCTTCAGCTCGATCTCGGCGGGCGCGCAACTGCCGGCCTGCACGGCGAAGGCGGCAGCGGCCACCCAGCGGGCGCCCTCGCGCTTTTCGATCTGATAGGCCTTGGCGGCGGCGTTGGCCTGCAGCCGCCAGGCCGCGCTCGGCACGCGCGTGAAGTTGACCTTCGCCGGCGGCGCGGTGGTGATCTGCTGGATGCTCCAACTGTCGCCGCCCGTCTTGGTTTCGAGCAGCGCGTACCGCCCGCCCTCGCCCGAACTGCCGCGGTCCACCAGCACCTTGCCGTCGCCGGCAGACGTGAACAGGAACTTCTCGATCGAACCCAGGTGCGGGTCGGCGAAGACGCCGCGCTGCCGCCACGTTTTGCCCCCGTCGCCCGTGATCAGAAAAAACGGATCGCGCGGCAGCGCGCCGACCGTCTGCCCGCTGATCCACCCGTTGGCGAGATCGAAAAACTGCATCTGGTCGAACGCCACCTGCTTGATACGCGGATGGCTTTCCAGCCACGTCTGCCCGCCGTCCTGGCTGTTCAGCACGATCGATTCGAGCGTCGCTGAGTCGGTGTGCAGGTTGCCGGCCACCACCATGCGGCCCGTGGAAACGTCGAACGAACTGAGCTCGCGATACACCGCGCACGGCGCCTCGGCCGTGCAGCTCATGCCCAGGCTCTGCATCTGCTCCTCGGTGCACTGCACCGGCACGCGGATCGGCTTGCCTTCGTAGACCATGGGCTTCGGAGCCGGCGGCGCCTCCTGCCCCCGGATTCCGGTCAACGCCAGCAAAAGAACCGCAAGATGACGCATGATAATCATTATGCGCATACGGCTGCGGGTCCCCAAGGATGCCTCTCCGGCGGCCCCGTCCAAGCCCGCCGGCTGGCGCGGCTGGGTCCGTTCCCTATTCACTCCCGCGCCGGCAACCGCGCCCTGCCCGCCCGTCCCGCCGGCGATCGACAAGCGCTGGATCGCCCACGGCGAGACGCGTTTCTTCTTCGCCGGCCGCCGCACCGTCCGCGCCCGCGGCGCGTGGGAATCGCAATATCTCTTCGACGTGCTGGCGCCCGGCGCCGTGCGGCCGCAACAGGTGCGCATCCTGCTGCCGGAAACGCTCGCCGACGACTGGCAACAGCGCCACGGGCGCCGGCTCACCGAAGCCGAACGCCGCGGCGTGGCGCGCGAAACCCTCGAGGCGCTGCTCGGCGCCGGGCGCCTGCCGGAGTCGCTGACGCTCACCGCCGGCGCACTCGATGCGATCGCCGCCTAGCGCCGCCCGCCCGCCGCCGGCGCCGATACCGCCACCGGAACCTCTTCGACCACCTTCTTCGGCCGCGCGTCGAGCTTCTTGGCCAGCACTTCCAGCCGCGCCTTGGCCCACTTCGGCGTCCCCGGCTTCGCGCCCGTCTCGGCCACTTCCTCGTCGGTCAGCTCGTGCTCCACCATCAGGTACTTCTGCAGATGGTTCTTCAGCCGGTCCTGCACCAGCCGCGCGTCGCTCTTATAGAGCAGGTAGATGATCTGCGCCCCGGTGCCCTTCGCCGCCGCCGCGTAAACCTTCGACGGCTTCGTCAGCGAGGCCGACTTCAACTCCGTCTCCAGCTTCTTGGCGCCGTCTTCGAGCTTCCGCCACGCCGTCACCTCTTCCGGCGTCAGCGCGCAGGCCGCCGCCAGCGCCGCCTTCTCGTTCTTGCTCAGCTTCTCGGTCAACACCGTCAGGAACAGCGAAACGTTGTCCACCGGGAAGGCCAGTTCCAACGGCACGTTGAGCCGCGCCTTCTGCAGCTTCTGCAGACCCGCGTGGTTCACCTTGTCGCCGGTCAGCGCCGGGCAGAACAGACCCAGCAGCTTCTCTTCGTCGAGCAGCTTCACGATGTCGGCCGAGTTCGCCTCGTTGGCCACGTTGCGCAGCTCCCGGCCCAGCGCCTCGGCCGGAATCTTCTGCTCCAGCTTCGCCTCGCGCACGTACTGATACTGGTTCTGCGTCTTCTCCGCCACCGCATAGCCCATGCGGACCTTGTAGCGGAACAGCCGGAACATGCGCGACGGGTCGTCGTAGAGCGTGTACTTGCCGGCGATGCGGAGTTCGCGGTTCTGAATGTCGCCCATGCCGTTGGTCGGATCCACCAGCAGCCCGCGCGACTGCCGGTTCAACGACATCGCGATCGCGTTGATCGTGAAATCGCGGCACAGCAGATCTTCGTGAATCGTCGCCGGCGACACCTGCGGCTTCGACGCCGGCTTGGGATAGACCTCTTTCCGCGCCATCCCGATCCGCACCAGCACATGCTGCGGGAACATCAGGTCCGCGTGGCCCTTCTTCGCGTCCGCGAGCAGCAGCTCGGCCCCGCCCGCCTTCGCCACCGCCTTGCCCAGCGTGGCGCCATTGCCTTCCACCGTGAAGTCCAACTCGCGAATCGGGAACCCCGCCAGCATGTCCCGCAACGCCGCCCCGGTCAAATACAGCGGGATGTTCGCTTCGTTCGCCGCCGCCTGCACCGTGTGCAGCGCCACCATCTGCGCCGCGTTAAGGTGGCTTTCCAGCATGAACATGTAATCGCTCATCGTGTCACTCCGTCCCCGTCTCTTGTCACGCGCGGGGATGATGCTTGTCTACCACCGCCCGCAGCCGTCCTCGCGCCACGTGGGTGTAGATCTGGGTTGTCCCAATGTCGGCATGGCCGAGCATGGTTTGCACACTGCGAAGGTCCGCCCCCCCTTCCAGCAAATGGGTCGCAAACGTGTGCCGCAGCACGTGCGGGCTCAGGTTGTGGAACAACCCGCAGGCCTTGCCGTGCTGCGCCAGCAGCTTCCAAAACGCTTGCCGGGTCATCTTCGTACCCCGGCCCGTCACAAACAGGTACCGGCTCGCCCGGCCCTTCAAAATCGCCGGCCGGCCGCCGGCAATGTAATCCTCGATCGCGGCGATCGCCGACTGCCCCATCGGCACCAACCGCTGCTTGTTGCCCTTCCCCGTCACCCGGATGAATCCCATGCCCAGGTTCAGGTCGTTGTATTCCACGCCGGTCAGCTCCGATACGCGCAGCCCGCTCGCGTACACCAGCTGCAACATCGCCCGGTCCCGCAGCCCGAGCGGCGTCCCCGCGTCCGGCGCCGCCAGCAGCCGCTCCAGGTCCGAGCCGTTCAAATAATGCGGCAACGCCTGCCCGATTCGCGGCGAGGCGAGCAGTTCCGTCGGATTCTTCTCCAGAATCCGCTCCCGCTGTAAGTGCCGGTAAAAATTCCTTAGCGTCGTCAAATGGCGAGCCACGCTCCGGCCGCTCAGTCCCTCGCGGTAAAGCGTATCGACATACCCCTGCACATGCTCCGCCGTCTCCGGCACAGCCGCCTGTTCCCCGCCGGAATAGGCCGTAAATCGGTCCAAATCCCGGGCGTAAGAGGTCACCGAATTCGCCGCCAATCCCTTTTCCATCAGGCAAAAGTCAAGAAAAGTACGGACTTGCAGCGCCAACGAGCCCGTGCGGGTCATCCTGCCAATGATACAATAATGCGGAAAATGTTTGAAAGCGGTAACCGCAAGCCGTGAGCAGTTCGACTTCCAAACGCGTCCGCGTTCTGCGCTTCGATCGCGAGCCGGTCGACGGCTTCGTGCACCCGCAGACCTTCCAGACCCCGCAGGGCGTCGAAATGCTTTCCCGCGACGGAAACATCCTCACGCTGCCCTACAACGAAGTAAAAGTCGTTTGTTTTGTTCAGGATTTCGACGAGGACCTGCCCGACCTGAACAACCGCACCTTCCAGAGCCGCCCGAAAACGGCCGGCCTCTGGATCCGCCTCGCCTTCCGCGACG
>CAYMTH010000340.1:0-6157 GCA_964393235.1 uncultured Solibacteraceae bacterium
GTCTGGCGGTGGCGAACGGGCGGATCTACATCAACACGTTCGACGGCGAGCTGTACTGCTTCGGACTACAGCAGTGATGTTTCGTTGGGCCATTCTGGCGATGGGGCTGGCGACGATGCTGCCGGCCCAGCCGGCTCCGGCGGATACGGCGAAGCTGATCGAGGAACTCGAGGCGGAGAATAAGGCCTATCTGCGGCTATTGAGCGATTGGGGGAAGCTGGTCCGCTACGGAAGTGAGAATGCGGAACTGCGTGCGCCCAAGCCGGGCGAAACGCGGGTGGTGTTTTTCGGCGACGACATCTTCGAGAAGTGGCCGAAGTTTTTTGAAGAGCATCCGGGGTATCTGAACCGGGGGATCACCAATCAGGCCACGCCGCAGATGCTGGTGCGGTTCCGGCAGGACGTGATTTCGCTGAAGCCGCAGGTGGTGGTGATCATGGGCGGGACCAATGATTTCGCGGGCTACGCGGGGCCCGCGACCGAGGGGACGATCACCGAGAATGTCATGACCATGGTGGAACTGGCGAAGCTGCACGGCATCAAAGTGGTGCTGGCTTCGGTAACGCCGATTTGCGACTGTTTCGTGCGGCTGTCCGAGCGCCGTCCGCCGGGGAAGATTCTCGGGCTGAACGGTTGGCTGAAGGGGTACGCGAAGAAGAACGGGCTGGTTTACGCGGACCTTTACGGACTACTGGGCGAGGGGCGGAACATGAAGCGGGATCTGACCGTCGACGGGCTGATTCCGAACGAAGCCGGATATGCGGCGATGGTTCCCGTGATGGAGAAAGCCATCGCCGAGGCGCTGCGCTAGTTGTTGGGCGTGACGGCGTAGGTGGCCGTCAGGGAAACCGTGACCGAGGCGCCGGCGGGGTCGACGGCGGGAGCGGAGAGGTTCGTGACGGCGCCGAGGGTAGCGTTCATGGCGGCGGCGAGGAGCTGGGCGCGCTGTTTGGCGCGGGTGAGGAGTTCGGGCATGGCGAGTTCGAGCGCCCTGGCGAGATCTTCATTCGAGGGGCGGAGGTTCGTCGACCAGCCGAGGCCCTGAGTTTGCGAGTTGGAGAGGGTGCGCTGGATGGCGATGATCTTGTCGCGGGTGGCGCCGAGTTCGGCGGCGCCGACCGTGAGCCGGAAGTTGTAGGTGGTGAGGACGAAGCCCTGGCTGATGGCGACGTTGACCGAGGAAAGATTGGCGGCGGTGACGCCGGCGGGGGTGAGAGTGGCGACGGCGGAATCGACCGAGGAGGTTAGGGTAGCGTCGACGAGCTGGATATCGAAAACGGCGGTGGAGGCGGGGATGACCTGGGTGACGGTGGCGGCGGCGGAGACGGTATTGGGCACGGTTTGGGCGAATAAAGACGCGGCGGCGGCCAGCGTGATGAGGATGAGACGCATGACTACGATGCTAGCGCTTTACTTCGATAAGCCGGTGTAAAGATCTGGTCTGTTTCGCCTTGGTTCTGGGCGAGGACGTTGCCGGAGGAGTCGATGAGGAGGGCGCGTTTGGGGTGGACGAAGGCGAGGTTGACGCCGTTTTCGTAGGCGCGGACGCGCATCATGAGGTCGTTCATTTCGCCGTAGCCGCCCCAGGCCGGGACGAAGATCGTGTCGGCGCCGGCGAGGGCGAGGAGACGGGCGGTTTCGGGCACCTGGCGGTCGAAACAGATGAGGGTGCCCCAGCGGCCGTGCTCGGTCCGGGCGACTGGAAAAGCGACGCCTTTGGTGTTGAACGGCTCGTCGTTCATGGTGTGGGATTTGGAGTAGTGCGAGGCGACCGCGCCGGCGGGCGAGAACATGACGGCGGTGTTGAAGACCTTGCCGTCGCGCTTTTCGGCGAACGGGAGCATGAGGTACACCTTGAGCTCTTTGGCGAGCAGGCGGGCGCGGGTGAGCAGAGGGCCGTCGAGCGGTTCGGCGGCCTCGGCGGCGTAGCGATCGGCGGTGAGGCCGGGGGTGCGTTTCTCGTTGCCGACGTAGCCTTCGAGATAGCCTTCGGGGGCGACGATGACCTGGGCGCCGCGGGCGGCGGCCTGGCGGGCGTAGCGCTCGAACTTGGCGTAGTTGGCCTGTTTGTCCCAGGGTTCGGGGGTGAGGCTGAGCGCGGCCACGACGTAGCCGGAGTCGGCGGCGGTGGCGGCGAGGGCGGTCAGGACAAGCAACCGGAACATGTTCGGAGGATATCACCGGGGGGAGTAAGCTGAAGGTGTGGGTTACCTCTTATTGCTGATCCTGCTGGCCGGCGGGCTGCGGGGAGCGGATTTTCCTTGGCGGGTGTATGTGGCCGATCTCGCGGCCGACAGCGTGACGCTGGCCTGGGGGAAGGCCGACGCGACGGCGTACAACAGCATCGGACGCGGGGCGAAGGGGACGGCGGAGGCGACGGTGCGCGTGGGCGACCGGGTGGTGCGGACGGAGCAGAGCTGGCTGAAAGTGGACCGGCTGCGAGCCGATACGACGTACTCGTATTCGGTGATGGTGGGGACGGAGAAGGTAGGGGAAGGTACGGTGCGGACGTGGGCGGCGAAGGCGGATACGCTGACGTTTTTCGTGATCGGCGACTACGGAACGGGGACGGCCGCTCAGTACGAGATCGCGGCGCGGATGGAGGCCGAGCGGCAGCGGCGGGACCGGGCGGGGACGCCGGTGCTGTTCGTGCTGGCGCTGGGGGACAACATCTACGGGAAGTTCGCGCAGAGTGGCGCGGCGGACCGGGATTGGGAGAAGAAGTTTTTCGCGCCGTACGCGGCGACGATCGGGGCGATTCCGTTCAAGGCGATCCTGGGCAATCACGACGGCAATCAGTCAGAGCGGGCGCAGGACCTGGAGGCCTGTCTGGATAATTTCTTCATGCATGACCGTTGGTACCGGTTCGAATACGCGTCTTTTGTGGAGTTTCTTGCATTGGATACGACGAAGAACCAGTTGAACGGACCGCCGGCGCCGGTATTCGGGGCCGGGTCACCGCAGTCGAAGTGGCTGGAGGGGGAATTGGCGAAGCGGCCGCTGCCGTGGCGGATCGTGGCGATGCACCATCCGCTGTTTACGGGCGGGCCGGGGCACGGGTCCTTCATGGAAGCGGGTCGGCACTGGTTCGAGGGGTTCAAGAGCGGCGGCGTGCAGGCCGTGTTCAGCGGGCACGAGCACAACCTGCAGTTTTCCGAACGCAGCGAGGCGACCGGGGGAATTCAGTTCGTCGTCTCAGGCGCTGGGGGCGAGTTGCGGCGGGGTTCCATCCGGAGCGAGATGGCGAAGAGCCGCGTCGCGGCATGGGCTAACCAGTATCACTTCCTGGTTGTGACCATTCGCGGCCGGAAGATGACGATGGAACCGGTGGGGGCCAAGCCGGTAATATTGATGAACCCGGCGGGAAAACCCGCGACCTTGCCCGTAGAGTTTTTGTCCAATAGATAAATAGACCGCATGACCTCATGGAAACCCAGGATGGCCCTAGCTCTGCTGGCGGCCGCGGCATACGCACAGGAGCCGGCGACTCGCGCCGATCTGAACGAACGCGAGCGCGAGCAGAAGGCGGCGCGACTGGCGCCGGACGAGGTGTCGAAACTCGAGCGGCGGCTACGGGCGTTCAAGGACGGCAAGTACCTGGAGCGGTTCGCGGCCGGCTACAACGGGCTGCGCGTGAAAACCGGGAACATGGTGACCGGAGGCGGGTTCGCGCTGGGGCCGGAGTATTTCCGGGAAGACCTGTGGCGCGGGCAGATGACGGCGCGGGCCTCAGCGCAGATTTCGACGCGGGGGTACACGAAGTTCGAAGCCGAAGCGAAGGCGCCGCGGCTGGCCGGTGGGCGAATTTCGCTGGAAGCGCTGGCGAGCCGGCGGGACTATAAGTCGCTGCAGTATTGCGGCACGGGGCCGGAGCGCGGGAAGGATCTGCGGACCAACTACCGGCTGGAGGACACGTCGGTGGATGGCGTGTTCGCGGCAGTGCTGGGACGGGGAATGAAGATGGGCGCATCGACGGGGTATCTTTGGACCAACGTCGGCCCCGGGACCGACCGGCGCTTCATCTCGGCGGACAAGGTGTTCGGACCGGACGTGGCGCCGGGGATTGACGGGCAGGCCAATTACTGGCGCAGTGGCGTTTTCGCGCAGTACGACTACCGCGACGATCCGGCCGGAATGGCCAAGAGCGGCGGGAATTACGTGTTTCAGTATTCGTGGTTCCGGGATCAGGAACTGGGCCGGCTGGGCTTCCGGCGGATGGACATCGAGGCGCAGCAGTTCGTGCCGTTCCTGAACAAGACGCGGGTGATCGCGCTGCGCGCGAAGACGACGTTGACCGACAGCAACGGCGACGAGCAGATTCCGTTTTATCTGCAGCCGGTCATCGGCGGGTCGGACGATTTGCGCGGCTACCGGTTCTTCCGGTTCAGCGATCGAAATA
Organism: uncultured Solibacteraceae bacterium; assembly: GCA_964393235.1. Classification (GTDB taxonomy): domain Bacteria; phylum Acidobacteriota; class Terriglobia; order Bryobacterales; family Bryobacteraceae. The sequence goes on from CAYMTH010000340.1 coordinate 4,400, forward strand.
GCCTGGTGATGAACGCCGAATACCGGTGGGAGATTTTCAGCGGGCTGGACGGGGCGCTGTTCGTCGACGCGGGGAAGGTGTTTCCGCGGCGTGGGATGCTGAACTTTTCGAACCTCGAATCGTCGGCCGGGTTCGGGCTGCGGTTCAACGCGCGGAACGCGACGTTCATGCGGATTGACGCGGGTTTCAGCGCGGAGGGCTTTCAGCTCTGGATTAAATTCAACGACGTCTTCCTGTCGCGGCGGTTCGGCACGACGACGGGGCAACCGGTGTACTGATGCGGCGGCTGATCTGCACTTCCCTCATGTTGGCCGGCGCGCTGAGTTCGCAGCCGAAGTTCTATCCCGACGATCCGCTGGAACAGGAGCCGGCGCCGCGGAACGTCGAAAAAGCGTACTCGCGCAAACTGAGCGACTACTACGATTTGCTGTCGCACCAGTTCGGCAAGCTCGGCGAGCGGCAGCCGAAGACGGGCGACCCGATTCGCGCGAAGGCCGTGAACACGCTGGGCGAGCCGATGGACGGGGCCTGGTACACGAAGCGGCATTATTGCCGGCGGATGACGGAGGCCGAGTTGAAGCGTGGCCCTGGCAACGAGCGCCCGCCGGCGGGCGACAAATGGACCGTCGTGGGCGCGAAGTCCGAGGGGATCACGCCGGGGTTCACGATCCTCGACGGGAACAAGCAGCGGTACTTCATCAAGTTCGACCCGCTCTCGAATCCGGAGATGGCGACGGCGGCGGATTCGATTTCGTCGCGGTTTTTCTACGCGCTCGGCTATCACGTGCCGGAGAACTACATCGTCTATTTCCGGCCGGAACAGCTGGAACTGGGGCCGGACGTGCAGTTGGCCGACGCGACGGGCAAGAAGCGGAAGATGACCAACCGGGACATCTACGAAATCCTGGTGAAGGTGCCGAAGACGAAAGACGGGCGGTACCGCGCGACGGCGAGCCGGGGCATCGACGGGCGGCCGATCGGCCCGCCGCGCTACTACGGCACGCGCAAGGACGATCCGAACGACACGGTGCCGCACGAGCACCGGCGCGACCAGCGCGGGCTGCACGTTTTCTCGGCCTGGCTGGCGCACGACGACTCGCGTTCGATCAACAATTTTGACGCGCTGGTGAAGGACAACGGGCGGCAGTTCATCCGGCACTACCTGCTCGATTTCGGGTCGACGCTGGGCAGCGCGAGCCAGAAGGCGAACAGTCCGCGGTCCGGCGCGTACTTCTTCAGCTGGAAGGGCGCGGCGCAGCAATTTTTCACTCTGGGGCTGGCGCCGCCGTATTGGGCGTTTGCGAAATACAAGCCGTACCCGTCGATCGGACTGTTCGAAGGCGATGTGTTCGATCCGGAGAAGTGGGTGCCGGAGTATCCGAATCCGGCGTTGTTGAACCGGCTGCCGGACGACGATTTTTGGGCGGCGAAACAGGTGATGGCGTTTAGCGACGCCGATATTCGCGCCGTGGTTGCGACCGGGCAATACTCGGACGCGAAGGCGGCGGAGTATCTGGCGCAGTGCCTGATCAAACGGCGGGACACGATCGGGAAGACGTACTACGCGAAGGTGCTGCCGTTCGACCGGTTCCGGATGGAATCGGGACAGCTGCGGTGGGACGACCTTTCGGGCGCGGTGAAGGATGCGCGGGTGGAGTGGTTCGCCTTCGACAACGCGACCGGGCGGCGGACGCCGGCCAACGGTCCGGGCGAATGGGCGGTGGCGGTGGTCTCGGCGCCGTCGCGACCGAAACAAAC
>CAYMTH010000341.1:0-3939 GCA_964393235.1 uncultured Solibacteraceae bacterium
GTTGGTGCGTTGCGCCGAGCCGACGGCCGACAGCGCGATCTGGGAGGCCTGCGAAGTGTTGCGTGAGATCTCCTGGATCGACGACATCATCTCCGCCGACGAAGAGGCGAGGACCTGAATGGTCGTGCTGATCTGCTCGCTGGCGGCGCTGACCACACTGGCCTGGGTTGCCGTGGAGTCGGCGGCCGACTGCATCTGCCGGCTCAGCGCGGCGATCTCGTCGCCCGAGGATCCGACTTCATGGCTGTGCGCGCGGATCTTTCGAATGGTGGAGCCCATCTGATCCGCCATCCGATTGAAAGCGACGCCCAGACGGGCCACTTCGTCGCGGCCGCGTACTTCGATACGACGGCTGAGGTCGCCAGCACCGACGGCTTCGATCACGTGCGAAGCCTCCGCAAGCGGCGTGGCCACGTTGTTGGCCAGAAGCATTGCCAGAACGGTACAGAGCAGTGCAACGAAAAGTCCGATCGAGACGATCCACCAGCCGAGCGAGGTGGCTTGGGCGGCGGCCTCTCCGGCGTCCTGCCAGACCAGGACACCCCATTGATGGCCCTTGTAGGTGCTGTAGCCCTTGAATGGCGCATACCCTGCGAGGGCCGGGTTCGCGCCGGCCACGCTCTCCTCGAGCGAACCCGTCTCTCCTCGCAGAACTGCCTGCGCCGCCGCGCTGCCCGCCGTCACGAGATTCGCCTGAAGAAGTTTGCTCTGGTCGATGTCTTCGATGATCAGTCCTGCTTTGTTGATGATCTGGAGCCGCAGCGATTTGGCTTCCCGTCTGGCGCCTTCGAGATGTTCGCGCGCCATCTGGTGCGTAATGCGATCCCACGATGCGCGATTGGACCAGACGGCGACCACACGGCCGGCCTCGTCGAAGACCGGCGCGGCGAAGTTGATGGTCAACGTGCGCTGTTTGCGAACTTCGGCCACGAGCGGATCCTCGAATACATCGCTGACATAGGACTCACCCTTTCCGAGTTTGCCCGACACGCAGGCCCGGAACCAGTCCTCGCCCTCCACCGAGCGGCCGACCAGCGCCCGGGACGGGATCGACTTGCCTTCGTGGTCAACCGAATTGACCGCCAGGATCCGTCCGTCACGACCGGCGATGACCGCCAGGTCGTCGAGGCCGTACGCCTTCACGAAAAAGTCGGCCGCGCCCGTCGCCGCGGCGGGACCGGTCCGTGCGGCGGGATGGAACGCGAAGGCCTGCGCGTCGCCGTAGCGTTCGAACAGATTCCGATCCAGTTTGTCGGCGAAGTCCACTGCCTGCAGCGCAAGACTCCGGCCGGTTGCCGCGTCGAGCGATTCGTGGCTGCGATAAAAGGAAAAAACAGCGATAGCGCTGATCCCAAGCGTTACCGTGACGCCGAAGGTTACTGCGAGCTTGGCGCGTAAAGACGAGAAAGAGTAGGCGGTCATATTGTGGGGTTCCGTTGTTTTATAGGCTCGAGGTGTTGATCGTCAGCTCTGCGTCGTCGTCCACTGCGGCTTCAATGCCGGTTATGCGGGCGATGTCGAGAATGCGTAGAATGCAGTCACCGCGGTCGACGACCGCGGTGACGTAATCGCGTACCGGTCCCTGCCAGTGCGCCGGAAGCGGGGCGGTTTGGCCGGGGTCGATTTCGAGAACCTCACCGACCCGGTCGGCGAGGAGAGCCGCGGCCAGTTCGCCGTCCCGGACGACGACGCAGACCGTGCGGCTGGAACTGGCGTCACCATCCGGCTCGAAGAGAGCGCGCAGGTCGATCGCGGTGAGAATTTGGCCCCGAAGGTGCAGCAGGCCGGGTGTCGCCCGGGGGGCGAGCGGGATTGGGGTGAGTTCCTGCTGGCGCAAAACCTCCTGGACGTACTCGACGGCGGCGCCGTAGATACCGCTGGCTACATGGAAGGTGATGAACTTCATTGGATGGGACACTCCTGTCCGGCATCTGCGGCGCGTTCTGTGCCGAGCATGGCAAGCAATGCCCGGAAATTGTCCGGAGCGCAAACCCCACGCATCCAGGCGGGTGGGCTGGTTCGATCCGGCTGACCAACGGCAAACACCGGCACCGATAGCGCTTCGCTTAGCTTCCCAAGAGAGTCCAGCCAGCCGGAATCCGGTTCCGGGTTCCAGTCGAGCAGTAGGGCGCCGGGGCGAGCCTTTTCCTGCAACGCCGCCAGAGCATCGTCACCCTTCTCACACACCTGCAGCGAATATCCGCCCAGTTCGAGATACTGACGCATCGATGACGCGAGAAACCGGGAATGCGTGTGCAGCAACAGCGGTGGAGTGCTTTGCCGACTCGGCATCCGGCCCCCCGTGCCATGCGGGTCGGCTTCGTGCAGGATTCGCGGCAGGTCCACCATATCGGTCGCCACACCATTCAGTACAAACGAGGCCAGGAGCCCGGCGGCGGTCGTCGATCGTGTGGCCTCCATCATCCCGCTCTGCACATCGATGACCTTGTCGACGGCAAGTCCGAGCGCGGTGTCGCCACGCCGGAAGACAATCACGCTGAATTCCGGTTTCCGTAAGCACTCTTCACCGCCGCAATTGAGCAGTGTCGCGAGCGGAACAATCGGCAGCAGCGATCCGCGGTATTGAACGACGTGGCTGTCGGCCGTCCGCTCCAGTCGCGACGCCTGGAACTTCTCAAGGCGGTCGACAAGATCCAGCGGAACCGCCAAACGACCATAGGAGCCGGCCTGGAAGAGTAAAAACTGCTGGTGTTCGACGGTGGGCGTCGTCGCTGCGTTTGTTGTCGCCATCGATTCGGCGCGGGCCGTCAGATTCTCGTGACGGGCTAGGCCCGGGATGTCCAGAATCAAGGCGACGGACCCGTCTCCCAGAATCGTCGCGCCGGCGTACCAGGTCAGCCGCTTCAATTGGCGGCCCAGAGGCTTCACGACGATCTCCCTCGTCGCCCGGACTCGGTCTACGACTAGGCCGAACACCGTTCCTTCCGCCTCGAGGATCGCGACATTTCTCGAGTCGCCGCTGGCCCCTGTCGAACGGTCCAGCCCTAGAGTTCGGCTCAGTTCTACCAGCGGCAGAAGCCGGTCCCTCCAGCGAAGCACGTTGCCGGCTCCTGCGCCGGCCAGATCCGCTGAGGCGCAGGCTTGGAGTCGCAATAGCTCCACCAGATGGGCCTGCGGGATGATGAAGGTCTGCCCACTGCTTGAAATGATGAGCCCGGGAATGATTGCCAGGGTCAGCGGGATCCGGATGCGGACCTTCGTCCCCTTCCCCACCTGGCTGGTCACGTCCACCTGTCCGCCAATGTTCTGAATGTTCTGCCGAACGACATCCATCCCCACGCCGCGTCCGGAGATATTGGTCACCTTTTCCGCGGTGGAGAATCCGGCGTGAAAGATCAGGTGGATCGCCTCGCGGTCGCTCAGTGCGGCCGCTGCCGGTCCGGCGAGCAAACCCTTTTCGACCGCCTTGGCCCGGAGTTTCGCCGGGTCGATGCCGCGGCCGTCGTCCTCGACCTCGAGAATGACCTGACTGCCGTCCTGGCTCGCCCGGACCCAGACGTTGCCCTGCGACGGCTTGGCTGCGCGGGCGCGGTCGGCGGGGAGTTCCAGTCCGTGGTCGCAGGAGTTTCGGAGGATGTGCGTCAACGGATCCTTGATGGCTTCGAGGATCGTTCGGTCCATCTCCTTGTCCGCGCCGCTGGTATGAAGCACGATCTCCTTGCCCAGCAGCGCCGCGGTATCCCGCACCAGTCGTGGCAGTTTGTTCCAGATGGTCCCGATCGGCTGCATCCGGCTTCGCATGATGCCTTCCTGCAACTCGGTCGTGATCAGGTTCAGCCGGTGGGCAATGGCCTTGTCGTCGCCGCTCTGCTTCTGGGTCCCCGTCTGCAGCACCTGGTTGCGCACCAGCACGAGTTCGCCGACCAGATTGATGAGTCGGTCGATGGTGATTTCGCGTGTGTGACATAATGTGTCAAA
>CAYMTH010000341.1:3949-6134 GCA_964393235.1 uncultured Solibacteraceae bacterium
TATCGACGCGGATAGTCGTATCGGTGACACCAGTCGTGGGCGGTGGCTCGATCGGCCCCGCGGATTCCCGGACAGCCTCCGGACCCGCCGCGGGAGCGCCTCGCAGTTTACCGAGCAGTTCATGATGGAAGAACTCGCTCTCCTTCCCCGTTGCTTCGATTGCCGACAGTTCCATGGTGACCGCGTCGACGGCCTCCAGGATGAGCGACGCCAAGGCCGGCGTGAATCCTCGTTTTCCGTCGCGGACCTCTCCGAGCAGGCTCTCGGCTTGATGGGTCAGTTCCTCCAGCTTGGGGAAGCCAAGGAAGCCGCACGTCCCCTTTACGGTATGGAAAGTACGGAAAATACTGCCAAGTATCTGCTGGTCGCCCGGCCTGTCTTCGAGTGCAAGTATCTCTTGTTCCACCCGGGATAGGTTTTGATTGCTCTCGATCAGAAATTCCTGGATTAGTTCGTGGTCGTCCATTCTATCGGCCCAATTTGCCTTATCGGACGCACCGATAAGTGTATGAGCGCTCCTGACGCCGATCCTTCCCCGCCTGAGCTAGAATCGAGCATTGTGCAGATCCGCCTAACCGCTTTTGTCTTCGTATTGTTGGCCGGCGCCGCCGCGGTCGGGGCGTCGGAACAGTCTGCACGTAGCCTCGAAATGAGCGGTTGGAGCTGCTATTCGGGCGCAGTCGCCCTGTCCGGCCTGCGGCTGGACTCCCAATCCGCGATGCTGCGGGGCGGCAGTCGCGGCGCCGCCGTCGTCGCAGGCAACTCCGGCGCCAGCCTGCTTCTCCGCGCCGTCACGCATGCCGATGCCAAACTCGCCATGCCGCCCGGCGGGAAACTCAGCGACGCCGACATCGCGACGCTGCGCGCCTGGATCGATGCCGGCGCCGAGTGGCCGCGCGCCGCGGCCACGACAGCCGCTTCCCAACGCTGGTGGTCCTTCCAGAAACTTCCGAAGCCGGCCGCTGTTTCCATCGACAGCTTCCTCGATGCCCGGTTCCGCCAGAAGAACCTCTCCGCCGCGCCCGAGGCCGACCGGCGCACCCTGATCCGCCGCGCCACGTTCGACCTCCACGGCCTCGCACCGTCCGCCGCCGAAATCGAAACCTTCCTTGCCGACCAACGGCCCGACGCCTACGCCCGGCTGGTCGACCGCCTCCTCGCTTCTCCGCGCTACGGCGAAAAGTGGGGCAAGCACTGGCTGGACCTCGTCCGCTACGGCGATACCTCCGGCTTCGAGCAGGATCCCTACAACCTCTACGCCTGGCGCTATCGCGACTACGTCATCAAGGCCTTCAACGACGACAAACCCTACGACCGATTTATCAAAGAGCAAATCGCCGGCGACGAACTGTTCGAGGATCCCGAATCGCAGCAGGGCACCGGCTACTACTGCGTCGGGCCCAACCGCGACATGCTCTACAAGGTGGAGGACATCAATCGCGTTGAATCGTTAACCGACTTCGTCGACACGACCTCCTCCGTGTTCCTCGGCCTCAGCGTCGGTTGCGCGCGTTGCCACGACCATAAGTACGACCCCATTCCGCAGCGTGACTACTACCGCATGCAGGCGATCTTCGCGCCGTTCCAGAAAACGCGCGTCTTTCTCCACTACAACAACGCCCGCGGCTACGACCTCTCCGAGAACACCCGCACCTTCAAGCTGTACGACATCGGCGCCGAGATCATGGCCGTCAAGTCGCCCTACCAGGAGCGGTTGCGCCGGGAGGCGCTGGCGAAGCTTTCGCCGGAGATCCAGGCCGCCTTCGCCGCCGACGAGAATCAGCGCACCCCGCAGCAGAAGGCGTATCTCGAGGCCTACGTCAAACAGGTCACCCCGCGCGATGAACAGGTGATGTCCCTGCTGACGCCCGCCGACCGCGAACGTCTCCAGCGAGCCGAAAAGCGCCTGGTCCAACTCTATGCGACCTACGCCCCCGGTCCGTTCTCTCCGGGCTTGACCGACGTCGGCCGCGAGGCCCCGAAGACCTTCATGCCCGTCAAGGGCGCGCCCGCGCCTGGCGTCGAAGTCGGTCCGGGCCTGCTGTCGGCACTCGGCGGCGGAGACATCCCGGACCCGCCCCTGACCTCCGCTACCACCCAGCGCCGGCGGGCGCTTGCCGAATGGCTGGCCTCGCCGGAAAACCCGCTCACCGCCCGCGTCCTGGTGAACCGCGTGTGGCACTAC
>CAYMTH010000342.1:0-6120 GCA_964393235.1 uncultured Solibacteraceae bacterium
GCCAGCGCAAGGCCACCAGTCCGGCCATCAGCGTCTCCGCCAGCAGAATCGTCTCGGACATGCCGAGCCCGTCGCTCATCTTGTCCGCGAAATAGAAACCCGCCAGCGCTAGCGCGTGTACCACCAGCAGGCCGAACAACAGGTGCAGCAGCAACGGCGTGTTCACCGGCGTGGGCGCGGGCTCCGGCGCCGCCGGCATCGCCGTCACAGTCAACCCGTCCGGAGCCAGCCGTCCCTGTGCACTCTCCACCAGTCGCCGCAACTCGGGCAGCACCAGTCGCGCCTGCCGCATCGTCCGCACGGCCTCAAGCGTCACCGTGCTCACCGCCGTGTGCAGCACCAGTCGGCAACGCGGCCCGCGCGCCAGATGCATAACGGCCCAGAACGTCACCACCGTCGGCCCGGCCGCCCAGAGCTTCCACGCCCCGGGCGCCCCCAGCGCGATCGCCAGCAGTAGAAACACGGACACGCCCAGCCACGCCGCCCGCCATGCGTTCCACAGCGGAAACTCGGTGAGAACCAGCGCCTGGATGTCGCGTAGCCGGTACCGCGCATACCGGTCCGAGAAGCGCGACGAGTGGACGTACAGCAACTCGTCGCCCTCCTGCCACAACTCGGAATATCGAAGGAGTCCCCGCTCCCGGGGTAGCAGCAGCCGTCGCATCGTCTAGGGCACCGCCCGGCCCCCTTTCGGCAACAGGAACGCGACGATGGAATAGACCAGCGCCACCTGCAACGCCGCGATCGCCAGCGTCAGCCACAATCGCCACCGCCCGCGCGGAAACAGCGGCGAAGGCGCATTCCAGAACTTGAACGCGAAAAACAGCGCCGCCGGCGTCGTCAGCAACGGCACCCAGCACAGCAGCATCGGCCACGTCACCAGCGACAGCGCCACGGTGTCGTAGTTCACCCGCTCATGCGCCGCCGGCTGATCGGCCCGGTCGAAGCATGAGGGGCAGATGTGCCCGCCCTGCGTGTCGATGTCGCACACCGCGCACAGAAACCGTCCGCACGTGTCGCAAGCCGCCACCGCGCGGCTCCCCGCGTGATGAAAACAACTCGCCTCCTCGCCCGTCAACACGGGTTCCGGCGCCGGCGCCGCCGGCGGCCGCAGCGCCACCGGAAATACCGTCACCATCACCGCCCGCCCGCACACCGGGCACGGCTGGTCGTAATCCTGATTCCAGTTCGCCGGAGGAATGCGGGCCGCGCACCCGCCGCAGACCACGTAGCCCATCGGTCAGCTCCCCGACACCACGCGGGTATCGCACACGCGGTCATGCAACGCGCGCTTCTCCTCGTCCCACCCCGCCATCATGTAGCCGATGTACATCGTGAACGCGCTCAGCATGTAAGCAAAAAACCGCCCGACGCCCAGCCCCCAACCGATCTCCCCGCCCCGCGCCTTGATCACCTTCAGCCCCAGGATCATCTTCCCCGGCGTCGCGCCCTTCTTCACCAGAAACCACGCCTCGTACGCGCCCGCCGTCGCCAGGCTCAGAATCACCGCCAGCGCCATCGCCGCCGCCATCGGCCCCAGTTCCGGCTGCTTCTTGTCCATCCGCGCGAGCATCACCAGCAGCGGAATCTGAAACACATACCCCGCGATCGACGTGATCGTGTTGTCGATCATCCGCGCCACCAGCCGGATCCAGAATCCCGCGTAAGGCCGCGCGTTCGCCATCGGCGACAGCCCCTCCCGGATCCGCTGCAATACGCCCGGTTTGCACCCCGCGCACACCAGCCCTCCGGCCAGCTCGATCACCCGCGAAACCGGCTGCGCCTGTCCGCAGTGCGCCCACGTCTCCGTCGGCCCCGCCGGCGCCATCACCGATCCCAGCGCCGCCCACGTCTCCATCCCCGCGCGCCACACCAGCGTCGCCGGCGTGACCTCACCCGCCGCCGCCATCCGCTGCAACTCGGCGTCCTCAACCGGCCCCGCCTGCTGCCCGTTCACTGCGTAATACCAGCTCATTCCGGGACTCTTCAGTTTATCCTGTCACCGTCTGGCAACGTTGTAGAGTAAGGAATACCTTCAACGGCGTATATGACCGAACCCGATGATATCACTGCCCTCCTCCGCCGCTTCCAGGCGGGCGATGAGGACGCCAAATCCCAGCTGATCTCCGCCGTTCACGACGAGCTCCGCGTCATCGCCGCGCGCTACATGCGCCGCGAAAAGGCCGACCACACCCTCCAACCCACCGCCCTCGTCAACGAGGCCTATCTCAAACTCGTCAACCTCAAGACCGCCAACTGGCAGGACCGCGCCCACTTCTACGCCGTCGCCTCCCGCGTCATGCGCCGCATCCTCGTCGATCACGCCCGCAAACACATCGCCGGCAAACGCGGCGGCGGCTTTGACCTCCTTCCCCTCAACGAAGCCATCGTCTTCACCGCCGGCCGCAGCGGCCAGATCGTCCAGCTCGACGAAGCCCTCACCCGCCTCGCCGAAACCGACGAACGCGCCGCCCGCGTCATCGAACTCCGCTTCTTCGGCGGCCTCTCCGTCGAAGAGAGCGCCGAGGCCCTCCAGGTCTCCCCCCGCACCGTCAAACGCGAATGGACCTTCGCCCGCGCCTGGCTCCGCGCCGAGTTCGGCCTCGCCGAGCAGGTCGACGCCGCCGCGGCCGAATAGCCGCTACAGCAGAAACGCGAGCGGTTTCCCGTCCGCCACCCGGAACGGCCGCCCGATGTTGCTGAAATACTCCTTCCGGTGGTCGATCCCGAGCTTCGCGAAGATCGTCGCCGCCAGGTCCGGCACCTCCACCGGCCGGTCTTTCACGAACATCCCGTCGGCATCGCTCGCGCCCCACACCTTCCCCCCCGCGATCCCCCCGCCCGCCAGCACCAGCGAGTAGCAGTTCGGCCAGTGATCCCGGCCCGCATTGACGTTGATCTCCGCCGTCCGCCCGAACTCCCCGCTCACAATCACCAGCGTCGACTCCAGCATCCCCCGCTCGCTCAAATCATCGAGCAGCGTCGCGAACGCCTTGTCCAGCTCCGGCAGAAAATCGTTCGCCAGCGTTGGAAAAATGTTCCCGTGGTGGTCCCACGCGTTATCCCCGCGCGATACCGTCACGAACCGCACCCCGGCCTCCACCAGCCGCCGCGCCAGCAACGCCCCCTGCCCCATGCTCGTCCGCCCGTACCGGTCCCGCAGCGCCTCCGGCTCCGCGCCCACGTCGAACGCCTTCTTCGCCAGCGGCGACTTCATCAGGTCAAACGCCGATTGATAGTACGCGTCCAGCGTCTCGAAAGTGTCGGTCGTGTCGTAAGCCCGGATCTTCTGGTCCACCAGCGACTGCAAGCCGCGCCGCCGGTCCACCCGCGCCCAGTCCACCCCGAGCGGCAGGTCCATATCCCGCACCGCGTACCTGGCCACGTTCACTTCGCCCGCCGAAAACGGGTTGTACCGCGGTCCCAGAAACCCCGCCCGCGCCGTGTTGCCCCGCGGCTGCGGAACGTACACATACCCCGGCAATTCATTCCGCGGTCCCAGTTCCTTCATCACCACGGACCCGATCGACGGCGCCAGCACCGTCGGCAGCGCGTCGTGCCCGCTCAGCCACAGCGTCTGCGCCGCTCCGTGCGCCGACTGCTTGTGCGTCATCGACCGGATCACGGCATACTTGTCCGCCCGCCGCGCCGACAGCGGCAGGTGCTCGCACACCCGCAGCCCGTCGACGTTCGTCGCGATCGCCTTGAACGGCCCGCGGTACTTCGGGTTCCCCTCCGGCTTCATGTCGAAGGTGTCCAGATGGCTCAACCCGCCCGCCAGAAACAGGTGGATGATCGACAGATCGCGCTTCGGCGCCGCCGCCCGCAGCCGCAGCACGTCGCTCCAGTGCAGCGTTCCGAACGCCGCGATCGATCCCATCCGTAAAAAGGCGCGCCGGTCCATCATGTCAGTGGTTGTACAAAAACTCCTTCGAGTTGAGAATCGCCCACAACGCGTCTTCGAGGACCGCGCGCCGATCCCCCCTCGCCAGCGCCTCCCGCAGCGCCTCCCGCTCCCCATCGGTCGGGAACCGCGTCAGCGTGCGCAGAAACAGCGAATCCGCCACGTCCCCGCCCGTCCACTGCGCGATCACGTTCTCCTTCGCCGCCAGCTTCTTCTGGATCGTGTCCCCGCTGATCAGGTGCATCGTCTGCGCGATGTCCGGCTGCGTGTCCCGCTCGCAGATAATATCCCGGTTCAATCGCCCGAACGTCGAAAGCATGTAGTTCGCGCCCGAATACACCTGCATCGCCCGCGTCCCCGGCGGATAGCCCGCGAACTTGTCCGGCACCCCGGTCACCTGCGCGATCGCGTCGGTCAGCGTCTCCGCCATCAGCCGCCGCATCCCGAAGTGGGAGTAGTTGATCGCGTCCCCCCGGTTGCTCTCGTTCGGCGCCGCGCTCAGTTGATACGCCCGCGACAGCACAATCGTCCGCGCCAGCAGCCGCAGGTCGAACCGCCGCCGGACAAAATCGGCCGCCAGCGCGTCCAGCAGCGCCGGGTTCGTCGGCGGATTCGTCACTCGGAAATCATCGACCTCCTCCACCAGTCCCCGCCCCATGAAGTGCTTCCACACCCGGTTCACAAACGCCCGCGCGAAGAAGGGATTGTCCGCCCGCGTCATCCACCGCGCCAGCGCCTCCCGGATGTCCCGGTCCGGATCGTCCGGCTCGAACCCGCCGTCCAGATACTTCGGCGTCACCGCCTTCTTCGTCTTCGGGTGCGTCACCGTGCCCTCTTCCCGGTACACGGTCGCGTTCTCGTCGTTCTCGTAAACTTCCTTCACGCCCACCCGCGCGAAGAACGCCGCGAAGCCGTAAAAATCGTCCTGCGTCCACTTCTCCCACGGGTGGTTATGACACTTCGCGCACTCGATCCGCACGCCCAGAAAGATCTGGCTGATGTTCGTCGCGTGGTCCTCCGCGTTCGAGTCGAACGAGATGTTGTAGAACGACGACGGCCCCTTCCCGAACAGGTGCGCCCCCTGGCTCAGCAGCAACTCCGTCACGATCCTGTCGTACGGCTTGTTCGCCGCAATCGACTCCCGCAGCCACTCATAAACAATCCGCCCGCCCTTCGCCCCCGCCTCCCGCGTCCCCGCCCGCGTCAGCTCGGCCAGCTTCAATGCCCACATCTCCGCGAACTCCGGCTGCCGCAGCAACCGGTCCACCACCGCCGTCCGCTTGTCCGGCGCCGTCGACGCCAGAAACGCCCGCGCCTCCTCCTCCGTCGGCAGTTTCCCCACCGTGTCCAGATACACCCGCCGCAAAAACTCCCCGTCCGTCGCCAGCCCCGACGGCACGATGTTCAGCCGTTCCAACTTCCCGAACACATGCTCATCCACGAAATTGTTCCGCGGCACGCGCGGATACTCCGCTCCCGGCCTCGACGCCGCCACCAGAATCCGGGCCGCCACCGCCTTCCCCATCGTCCGCACCATCACCGCCGTCTCGCCCGTCTGCAGCGCCTTCGCCTCCCCCTTCCCGTTCACCTGCACGACGTCCGGGTTGTTCGAGCTGTACTGCACCAGGTCGGTGACGTCCCGCACCGTCCCGTCCGAGTACGACGCCACCGCCACCAACTGCTGTGCCGCGTCCTTCCCGAACAGAATCTGTTCCCGCGGAAACACCCGCAACTCCGTCAGCCGCGGCGTCCCCGGCGTATCGTACGGCGCCCCTTCCCGGATCCATTCCAAAATCGTCCGGTACTCCACCGAACTCGCCGCGAATCGAAATCCGCCCCCGTGCGGCATCTCCGCCGTGGCCTTGCGCAGGATAAGACTCTTCTCCGGCGCCGCCTTGTCGATCCGCTTCCCGATCGCCGCATAGTCCGGCTCCGGCTCATACCCGAACAGCGACAGCTTAAACCCCCGCTGCCCCCGGATCGACCCGTGGCAATTCGCCCCCGTGCACCCCGCCATCGTAAACACCGGCGCCACGTCGTTCACAAAGCTCTTCCGCAGCGCGCCCCCCGCCGCCCGCACCACCACCGGCACCGTTCGCAACCCATTCCCGCAACGCGCCGTCAACCAAGTCGCTCCGGTCGCCTTCGCCCCCGCCCCGCCCCCCACCCACCCCCCCCCCCCGCCGCTTTCCACCCTTTCCGCGCCCCCCCCCCCC